>NZ_DJLC01000241.1:0-32383 GCF_002434875.1 Acinetobacter sp. UBA6526
TTATTGAATCATAAAACAACATAAATAAAAGTGTAAAAGCAACAATTATGAGATATCAATAATAAGAATCGAGAGGCTATAACTCTGTTAGGAGGCAAAATGGAACAGAAATTATTTCAAGCTGCAAAAGCATTAATGGTGAGGCGTTATCCTACAGGTTGGGGTGGTGTTGCGGCATTAGCTACAGAGAGCGGAAAAATTCTAACAAGTGTTGCTCCTGAAACGCAGAATGATGCATTAGCACTCTGTATGGAAGTTGGCGCATGCTTAGAGGCATACAAAATCAATGAAAAAGTTACTCATTCTCTCTGTATCTGTAGAGAGTCAGAAAATGCAAATATTCTAATTTTAACGCCTTGTGGGATTTGCCAAGAACGGCTTTCTTATTGGGGTGGTGATGTTCAAGTTGCAGTAAGTACACTGGATAATAGATTGCTATTTAAACAGTTAAGAGAACTGATGCCGTATCATTGGTCGATTGTGAATGGGATTAGTTTGTAATGTTATGTGGAGAACGCTGGAAGAGTGAAGCATCAGGGTATGAAGTATAGCTAGCCTATCTTTAAAATTTTACACAGTTGATGAGGAGTAGTAGCGAATTGATGTTGTGGATATTCTTAGTGATTATCTAGATTCATCAAGACTATTTATTGGGGGTATTATTTATGGAATCTCAACAAGTTTTGTAGAACTTTATCGTAAAGTGCTTCATGAATATATTGCTTCTGTCATTCTGATGGAACGAAAACAAATGTTTTTTAAATTTGAGGAAGTAAATGAAACTCAACTCTTTTTCTCCCCTCCCTGAAAATGATGACGAACTGCATTTGCCTGAACTGGTGTATTGGGCATCTTTAGGTGATGTGGAACAAGTCGAGCAACTATTAGCAGAGGGGACAGACCAAAACCAGACTGATGATGAAGGCTATAGCGCGTTACAGGCTGCTGCCGAGAATGATCATTTAGCGGTAGTGAAGCTGTTAGTGACTAAAGGTGCGGATGTGGCCTATAAAAGCGAATATACAGCGCTACAGCTTGCAGAAATGGCAGAGCATAGTGAAGTGATTACCTACCTAAAAAGTCTTTAAATCGCGTTTAAAAATGAGAGATAAAAAGAAGCCCCATCATCCTGACGGGGCTTCTTCATATTCAGTTTATGTCGTTGATATTCTATTAACGACCACGTCCTGTGTGTTTTATTATTCTCAATGAGACTTCCTGTCTCTCTATGCTTCATATATTAGCGATCAAGCTAGAAATGGAACAGAAGTGAATCTACCTGATCAACGTACGCTTAGGCGTACAACTAAGCGATATGATATTTCTGTAATTTGGCAACGAGAGCCGCTAATTCTTTCACTTCAAATTCATTGGCATCAAAGTTCTCGTCTTTATTACGTTTAAAGATGTCGCGAATTTCAATCACTGCATTTGGATCAATTAGACCTAAGCTTGAGGTTACTTGGCGAATTTGGCTAATTGAACGTGAACCATTGGTTGAACCATAGCCGATAAAGGCTGCTGGTTTGCCTTGCCATTCTTTACCAACATAATCCAAGGCATTCTTCAGTGCTGGACTATAGCCATGGTTATATTCAGGGCTAATGAAAATAAACGCCTGTGCCTGCGCAATTTTATCCGCCCACTGCTGCTGTTTTGGCTGATCATAGATGCCTGTCGCAGGTGGGTGAGAACCTGCAAATAGCGGTAAGTCCCATTTCTTAAGATCGACGATTTCTGTTTGAATATCTTTTAATGCGAGTTCAGTGGTTGCTTGTTGTACCCAATTGGCGACTTTGATCGCTGTACGACCTTCCCGAACACTACCAACAATAATATAAATCAGCATATTTAAATTCCTGTGTTATTGCTTTGATTTTAAAAATAAATGCCTTTAAATGATCTTATACTTTTTTTAGGTGATAAAAAAAGCTCTCATTTGAGAGCTTTTTTGTTACATCAATTTGATGCCTTGCTGACCTGCAGGGGTGACTTTGAAAATTTCAACTTCAAAGGTAATATTTTTCCCTGCTAATGGATGATTAAAATCAATCTCAGTAATGTCATCATTGACCGATCTTACGATCCCAAACAAGGTTGCTTTGGCCTTATCTTCAAATTCAATCATGTGACCAACAATTGGACGTTGTTCAAATTTGACGGTATCGAAGGTTTGAATATTTTCAGGATTCCAAGGACCGAATGCATCTTCTGGCGGTAAATGTACAGTACGACGATCGCCTGCACGTAAACCAAATAATGCCTTTTCAAATCCTGGCAGTAAGTTACCATCACCAATCACAAGATTTACAGGTTCTTCGCGTCCACGAGTGTTGTCGATTTCAACACCATTTTCAATGGATACAGAAAAATGTAAGTCAACTTTTGAGCCGTCTTGAATACGGATTTCTTCGTTAGGTTGGATAATTTCGTTCATCTTATGCATCCGCATTTTGGTTGCGTTTCTTCTCTAAGAAGAAAGTATCAATCAACAGTAAAATAGTCCCTAAAGTAATAGCACTATCTGCAAGATTGAAAGCAGGGAAGTGGCTGTTTTGGTAGTACACATGGATAAAGTCGACGACATAGCCTAGGCTGACGCGGTCAATCAAATTACCAATCGCACCGCCCAGAATCAAGGCAATAGCCATCGGTAAAATCACCATTTTCTTCGGCATACGCATTAACCAAAACACAAAAATGATCGATACGATACCCGCTAAAGAGGTAAAGAAATAACGCTGCCAACCACCCGCATCTGATAAAAAGCTAAAAGCAGCCCCGTAGTTATGCAGTAAAGTCCAGTTTAAAAATGGTAAAACTGGGATTGGATCGGCGTAATTTAAATGTGTACTGGCAATCCATTTTGTCCATTGATCCAACACAATGGCAAGGACTGAAAGTCCAAGCCAAAGTAAATTGTGCGGATAAAACTGAAACAAGCCTTTTTTTGCTTGTGAATTAGGCATACTTTCTCACTTCGCCACCACCAGTGACGTTGATGATACAACGAGCGCATAAACCTGCATGACCAACATGTGTATTTACATCAGGCAATACATGCCAGCAACGTACACATTTCTCACCATCTGCTGCTGAAACTTAGACGCGCAGACCAGCAAGATCTGTGCTTTCACCTTGTTCAGCATAAGGGTGAACGATGACTTGAGATGTGATCAAGACAAAACGCAATTCATCGGCCAATTGATTTAACAATGTCTGTAATGCTTCATCTGCCCAAAGTTCGACTTTGGCAGATAAGTTACTGCCGATGAGTTTAGCGTTGCGTGCAGCTTCAATCTGTTTATTTACTGCTGATTTTACGCTAATCAATGTTTGCCAATCTGCTTCTGAAAGCAGGTTTGCAGTTGATGCAGTTGGGATGTCATACCATTCAGCGGTAAATACATATTTTCCTGTTTGTTCAGGAATCAACGGCCAAGCCTCTTGTGCAGTAAAGCTTAGGATTGGTGACATCCAGCGAACAAAGGCCTGAACAATATGATACAGCGCTGTTTGAGCAGAATGACGTGCTTGAGAATCTGCTTTGGTGGTGTATTGACGATCTTTGATGATGTCGAGGTAGAAACCACCCAAGTCATTGATACAGAAGTTAGTCAGTGCATTGGTCACAATATGGAAATTCATCTCTTCATAAGCTTGCTGAATAGTTTTTTGAACCTCAGCAGCGCGTTGTAAGATGTATTGATCCAATGCAATTAACTGATCTACTGGCAGCGCATCTGTAGATGGTTTGAAACCATTTAAGTTCGCCAATAAGAAACGTAAAGTATTACGAATACGACGATAACCATCAGAGGCACGGCTAAAGATTTCCTTACCTGCCGTCATTTCATAACGGTAGTCAGCTGAAGCAATCCAGAAGCGTAAACCATCCGCACCCATATCTTTAATAATGTCTTGTGGGGTAATGATGTTACCCAATGATTTAGACATCTTACGGCCTTTCTCATCAACCACGAAACCATGGGTGAGTAGGCCTTTATATGGTGCACGTTCATTGATTGCAATTGAGGTCAGCAATGAAGATTGGAACCAGCCACGGTGTTGGTCTGAACCTTCAAGATATAAGTCTGCTGGATCTTGTAGGTCATCACGTTCACGCAGCACAGCGTAGTGTGTAGTTCCAGAGTCAAACCAAACGTCTAAGGTATCGCGTACTGCATTATATTGTTCTGCATCAGCACCGATGAACTCTCTCGCTTCACGGTTATACCAACCATCGATACCTTCTTGTTCGATTAGTTTAGCCACTTCTTCGATCAACTCAGGCGTGCGTGGGTGCAATGCATTGGTATCTTTGTGTACAAAGAATGGGATTGGCACGCCCCAAGTACGTTGACGTGAGATACACCAGTCAGGACGACCTTCGATCATCGACTGAATACGGCTTTGGCCCCAATCAGGCACAAATTCGATGTCATTTTCAATCGCATTCAAGGCATTTTGGCGTAGACCATTGGCATCCATGCTGATAAACCACTGCGGTGTTGCACGGAAGATAATTGGTGTTTTATGACGCCAGCAGTGTGGGTAGCTGTGTTTAATGGGTTGGTGTGCCCATAAACGACCCATTGCACCCAACGCCTCAATGATTTGAGGATTTGCTTTATAGATGTGCTCGCCAGCAAAGATCGGAGCTGTTGGCAAATAAACACCATTGCCGCCCACTGGATTATCTACTTTTAGATTGTACTGTAAACCGACTTTATAGTCGTCCACACCATGGCCGGGTGCGGTATGAACAGCACCTGTACCACTTGTTGCGATGACATGCTCACCTAAAATCACAGGTACTTGACGATCTGTTAACAGTGGGTGTTGCAATAACAGATTTTCGATTGCCGCGCCTTTAAAATCAGCCAGTACCACTGGATTTTCTAGTTTGTAGCGTTCGATCGCAGATTCAACTAAATCTTTAGCTAGAATAAAGTTTTGCGTGCCACGTTCAGTGGTCACTTGAACTAATTGATAGTCGATTTCAGCGTGTAGTGCTACAGCTTGGTTAGCAGGCAAAGTCCACGGTGTAGTGGTCCAGATCACAATATCAGTTGCATCTTGCACATCAACATTCAAACGTGTGCTTAAATCTTTTAGATCAACAACGCTGAAGCCAACATCAATCGCATCCGATTTTTTATCTTCGTATTCAACTTCCGCCTCTGCGAGTGCAGAGCCACAGTCCATACACCAGTTGACTGGTTTTAGACCCGGTTCAATATGACCAGCTTTGGCAATTGCACCCAGTGATCGTACGATGTCCGCTTCTTGTTTGAAGTTCATGGTAAGGTAAGGATTGTCCCAGTCACCAAATACCCCCATACGCACGAAGTCTTTCTTTTGTAGCTCAACTTGTGAATAGGCATATTCACGGCATGCTTTACGGAAAGTTGAAGCATCAACTTTAACACCGACTTTGCCGACTTTTTCTTCAACTTTCAGTTCGATTGGTAAACCATGACAGTCCCAGCCCGGTACATACGGTGCATCGAAGCCATCTAAAACTCGGCTTTTAATGATGATGTCTTTTAAAACTTTATTGACTGCATGACCTAAATGGATTTGACCATTGGCATATGGAGGGCCGTCATGCAGTACATATTTTTTCTTGCCAATACGCGATTCACGAATCTGCTGATAAATGTTGTCGGCATACCACTCTTCTAACCATTTAGCTTCACGCACAGCTAAGTTTGCTTTCATCGCAAATTCAGTATGAGGTAAATTGAGTGTGGCTTTATAATCCACTGCATTTTCAGGAGTTTGCTTATCGCTCATGCAAGTTTTCTTCCAGTTTGATCAGTTTGTAAACTGACATGTATTACAAATGAAAATTAAATTTAAAAAGGAAATTCTGAAGTACGACTACGATAATCACGTAATTTTTGTACATCATCATCAATTCCGACTTTGAGTGCTTCAAGCGAAGGGTAATTCAATTCACCATGTAAATAGTGAAGAAAAGTCACCCGCATCAATAAGCCATACAGATTAGCAGAAACATCAGGGAAATGTACTTCTAATCGCCATTCTGGCTGTGCTTGTTGGATGGCAGGACGTGTCCCCACATGACCTGCACCAAATAAACTATCATTTTGATATCCTGCAATACCGTTGAGCGCAGGATCTGAATGTTTAATTTTTTCACTCAATGACGCGTTTTCACAGACCACATCTACTGCATAGATGCCATTTAAACAGGGTTTATGGCGATTTAAACGCACATTAATGGTTGGAAAATCAAGAGTACGACCAATCTGATCTCCATATTGCACTCGACCTGTAATGCTATAAGGACGACCCAGTAGTTTTGCAGCTAAAGCAAGATCACCTTCTTGTAGCACTTGGCGAATACGGGTAGAACTGACGCGTTCACCTTTTAAGGCAACGGTATTTAAATTTGTGACATCAAAACCATAATCACGTAAAAATTCGCTATTGCCCTGACGATCTTTACCAAAATGAAAGTCATCACCCAGCACTAAACTTTGTGCATTGAGTTTTAATTTGAGCAAGTCAGCAAATTGTGTTGCACTGAGGCTTCTAAAATATTGATCAAATTTTGCGACTGCGATGTAATCGACACCCAGTTCAGTTAAATATTCGACTTTTTCACGTAATGAGCTAATGCGCGGAGGTGCGTCATAACCTTTAAAAAATTCAAGTGGTTGCGGCTCGAAAATCATGACTAATGTGTTTAAGCCTTGTGCTTTGGCTAACATTTGCAATTGAGCAATCATCGCCTGATGACCGAGATGGACACCATCAAAATTGCCAATCGTTACCGCAGTCGGAGGTAACTGAAAATCTGGCGATAATGCGTTGAGACGAAGCAACTTCATGGGCGTTAAATACAGTGAATTTTGCAAAGGCTATATATTGCCATAATCTCGGCGTTTCGTCTTGTTGTTGTGTTTTTACACAGAAAAATTTCAATATTTAAAACTTTTATATCAATTTAATTTATTCATTAAATAAAAATAAATCAATTTTACTTATTTAAAATCTCTTTTAATATAACGCTATCGTTGCTTTATATCGAGATAGAGATGAAAAAGCCATTTTATCAGCTAGAACAGAGCAGAGATGTGATTCGCCATTTTACCCCAAACTGGTTTACTGCAACCATGGGAACAGGCGTTGTCGCAATGATTTTAGCACAGCTCCCTTTTGCTTCATCTGTTTTGTTTATGCTTGCGACTAAATTATGGCAGTTTAATATTTTGTTATTTAGCACTTTTAGCGTGCTTTATGCTTTACGTTGGATTTTATTTCCAAATGAAGCAAAACAGATTTTTAATCATCCCAATATGAGCTTGTTTTTAGGCGCTATTCCAATGGGTTTAGCCACTATTGCCAATGGTTTCCTCAGTTTTGGTATTCATCTCTATGGGGATATTGCAATACATATTGCTGAATACCTTTGGTATCTCGATGTTTTGCTCGCAGTGATGATCGCATGGATTGTGCCGTTTTGTATGTTTAGCTGCCAAGATCATCAGCTACATCGTATGACGGCAGTATGGTTACTCCCGATAGTGGCGTGTGAAGTTGCAGCCAGTTCTGCTGGTCTTTTATTGCAACATTTAGCTGCTGACCAACATGCTTTAGCGATCTTGATCACTGGTTATGTGTTGTGGGGGATTTCAGTACTACCTGCTTTTGCGATCTTAACCATTTTAATGTTGCGTTTGGCCTTGCACCAATTGCCAGAGAAAGAAGTCGCGATTTCTAGTTGGTTATGTTTAGGACCGATTGGAACGGGAGCATTAGCGTTATTATTGCTTGGTGAGCAAGCGCCACGAATTATGCAAGTGATGGGTTTTGATGGCTTAGCAGTATTACTTCCAGCCTTAGGCATCGTTGCAAGTTTGGTGTTATTAGGTTTTGGTTTGTGGTGGTTTGGAATTGCAATTCTTACAACTTTACGTCATACACGCACAGGTATACCATTTAATCTCGGTTGGTGGGGGTTAACGTTCCCATTCGGCGTGTTTGTTTTAGCAATCTTTAACTTAGCACATCAGTTACATATCGACTTCTTACAGTATGTGGCGGTGGTTTTAAGTGTATTGTTGGTTGGCTTGTGGGTATTGGTGGTGAAGAAAACCATAGCGGGGGCGTATAGCGGTCAATTATTTTTCTCTCCTTGTTTAGTCGCCTTACAGCAGAAGATGCAATAATACCGAGATGTGCCGAAGCACACCTTTTTATGTAGCCTGAGTTCTGTTTATATCTTTAGTTTTTTTAAAAACAATTATCTTGATGGAATCTTATTTGTTCTCATCCAATTTCAGGATAAACAACTCCTTATAAATGGAGCCCTGTCTCGAACAGTTGCGGACGACATTTCCGAGTATCATGTTTTTTGTTAAATTTAGGCCATGTTTGTTTATTCTGATTGAAAAGAGTCCTTTATGAATGCTGATATTGCCCTGATTATGGCGTTGCCAAATGAGTCAAAAGGTTTATTTGAGCAAGCAGGAATAGATGTCCACTACAGTGGTATTGGCAAAATTAATGCGGCATTCAAGGCCTTTGAAGTGATTCAAAAAACAGGCTGTAAAACACTGATCAATTTAGGCAGTGCAGGCAGTTCGCACTTCGATGCTCATAGTCTAGTTGAGGTGATTACTTTCGTGCAGCGCGATATGGATGTTTCACCTTTAGGTTTTGCTGTTGGGGTGACACCGATGGATGAGCATTTTCCAGCAGAGATTCATGCACAACCCCACTTTGAATCCTTACCAAAAGGAATCTGTGGTACGGGTGATTCGTTTGAAACAGGCGTACCAAAAGTCAGCTGTAATTTAGTCGATATGGAAGCTTACGCCTTGGCTAAAGTGTGTAAAAAGCTGGGAGTACGATTGATCTCAGTCAAATATATTACAGATGGCGCCAATGATACCGCGCATCTGGATTGGGAAGAAAACCTATTGTTTGGCGCACAAAAATTATTGGCGTTGTATCAGGCGCATTTTTAAATGAAACGATCTAAGGCTGTAGTGTGTGCTGGTAAACTTTATATTGTTGGTAACCCATTGAAATAAATTTTTTATTTAATTCATATAAACGGCTATTGTGTTAAATGGAAGTAAGTTTTACCTTAGTTTATGTTGCATCTTGAGTCTTACCAATTCTTCACGCCCTACAAATTTTTTAGGATTTAGATCCCAATACTCCTCCAAGACCTGAATTATTTTTATTCTGTCTATTTCAGTAAATTGTTTTAAATCTAAGTGTTTCATTAAATAAAAATCACGATATTCTGGCAATAAACAAAACCCTAAACTGCTTAGTTTTAACTTTTCATTAAAATCTAAACATTTCTTGGACATTGGACGTAATATATTTATACGTGATGCAAAAGAGGCATAGAGCCGAATGTGTTGGACAAGTTCTTTGTTAGCAATCTGGCGAATACAAAATCCAAAACTATTTACATAGATTTTATTGGTCGTAATGATTAATTTAGCATTCATAAATAAGATCGAAGCTATCAATATAAAAATTAAAAAAAACCATCCATAAATGTTTTGATTTATAAGAAATTCAATAAGATCATTTAAGTTATTAACCGTGTTAAATTCCATATTGGAATTCATTGATAACGTAAAAATTGCCGTGATCAAAAATATAACCATAACAAAAGAAATAGGTTGATATCGACATGTAAATAAAGTGTGTTCATCTAAGGTATTCATTTGCATTTCTAATTAATTAATAGTTTGTTTTTTAACACGTTTTTATAGTTAATAAAAATACTTTAATTTAGACTTAAGGAATATCTGAAATAGTGTAGATATCCTAAAATTAACACAATACAGTTTATACTACATCCTTGAGATTTTGCATTTATTATCAATGTTCTAGTGAATGTCGTTTCTGTATTCTACGCACGGGGACAGGTTTTTCCATGATTTTTCATGCTTCATATATTTATTGATCATTGTTCCATTATTTTGTTTAGATCAACTTAATAACATTCTCATGTATTGAATAAAAAAAAGCGACTATCGAAGTCGCTTTTTTATTGCATCTCAACCATTAGAATTAAGGTTGTTTCTCAGCAAAAAATTAACGTGGCAATACACCGTACAACATCATATGCACGGTGTGTTCGATAGTGCGTTGAAACATACTGCGATTGCGTAAGGTTTTCCCTGTGACCATTTCCATTTGTGTAGAAAAATCTGCGTAATTTTGAGTGATTGCCCATATATTAATAATGAGTAATTCAGGATCGATTTCTGCTGCAATTTTGCCTTGTTCTTGCCAAGTTTGGATCACTTTGGTTTTACGCTTAAATAGCTTTTTCAAAGGACCTTTTAAAATAGGTAGAATATGCGGAGCACCCTGAATAATTTCTAATGCAAATAAACGAGAAGCTTTTGGCTGATCCCTTGAACTTTCTAATTTTTGAATTAGATAGTGTGTTAATGCTTCAGTGGGCTCAAGTTCTGACTCAAGGGTTTGCAAAGGAGCAAGCCACTTCTGTAAAACTGTTGTAAGAACTTCAACGTAAAGAGACTCTTTATTTTCATAATAATAGAAAATATTCGATTTATGCATATTTGCAAGCTGTGCAATCTCATCCAAACTTGCACCACTGAACCCATAGACGGAAAAAACATCCAGGGCAGCATTCAGCAATTGATTGCGCTTTTGTGTACTTTTTTTCTGTTCCATCTGAGAGCTTGATTCAAAAAATGTCATTGACATTGTAAGATAATTTGTCGGATTTGTGCACAATAACGCATTTTTTTTGTCGAAAAAAAACTTTACGATGAAATGAAAATTTCCTACGTAATTGATAATTCTTGAAATCTCAATATATGAATACATATTTTGTAAAAAATTAATCTGTGTTGGTCTTGCAAGAACACTGAAATTCTATTATTTAGCATGTCTTTACATATAAAAAGCAGTCTTAGGTTGCTAAAACTGCATCAAGTACTTGTTGTTCAAGCTGAGCGAAAGCAATGCTTTTTTTGCGGGGACGGGGGAGGTCTACTTGGAAATTCCGTGCGATATGACCTTGATCCAGCAATATGATTCGATCTGCCAATTGCACTGCTTCACTGACATCATGTGTGACCAAAATTGCAGTAAAACCTTGTTCCTTCCATAGACGTTCAATCAAATTTTGCATTTCTAAACGCGTCAAAGCATCTAATGCGCCTAATGGCTCATCCAGCAATAAAATACGTGGTGTATGTGAAAGTGCGCGTGCAAGAGCAGCACGTTGGCGCTGTCCACCAGAAAGCTGTGCTGGCCATTGATTGGCTTTGTCTTTTAAGCCTACTTTTTCTAATAGTGTTGCTGCAAGCGCATATTGTTCTTTAGCTAAACCAAGTTGAGCATTGTGCAGAACACTTTTCCACGGTAATAATCGAGGATCTTGGAACATCACGCGAATATCAGCGCTCGTAATGCCCTCAGGGAAATTGCGAGCAGATTGAAATTTTATTTCTCCATAACTGACATTTTCTAACTGAGCAATCAAACGCAGTAGCGTACTTTTGCCGCAACCACTGCGTCCAACAATAGCAACAAATTCACCCGCTTGAATGTTGAGGTCTAAATCCTCAAGAACTTTGACATCACCATAAAATTTATACAGTTGCTCAATCAAAATATCAGCGCCATTGGCGGGTACTGTAGAAGTTTCTGGTTCTGTTATTGGTTGAATGAGACTGTTATCGTAAAAGTTTAAATTTAAGTTACTCATGTTTCTGTGCCTTTTATTTTTGATACCCTGCATGCCAACGCAATAGATAGCGTTCTAGTGCTTGTGCTAATACATCTGCTAATTTACCCAGTAGGGCGTAGAGTAAAATACCGACTAAGACAATATCGGTCTGTAAAAACTCGCGTGCATTCATGGTCATATAACCAATTCCCGACTGTGCTGAAATCGTTTCTGCAACGATTAAGAGTACCCAAACCAAACCTAGAGAAAAGCGCAGTCCAACTAAAATCGAGGGCATCGCACCTGGTAAGATAATGTCTCGATAAAGCTGCCAACGATTCAGACCGTAGCTTTTACCCATTTCGATGAGCTGTGGATCGACGGAGCGGATACCATGATAAGTATTGATGTAGATCGGGAAAAACACGCCGATCGCAACCAAAAATAACTTGGCAGTTTCATCAATACCAAACCATAAAATCACCAGTGGAATTAGTGCTAGTGCAGGGATATTACGGATCATTTGCAGGGTAGTATCCAGCAAGGTTGAAGCCACACGCGATGAGCCATTGAGTAGTCCTAGTATCAGACCGAGTCCACCACCAATTAATAAACCGAGTAGCGCCCGACCTGCACTGACTTTGACATGCTGCCAAAGTTCGCCACTAACTAGCAAATGCCAGAAAGCACTCACAACAGCAGTTGGGGCAGGTAATATTCGATTTTGTAGCAACCCAGAGCTAGATGCTGTTTGCCAAATCAGAATCAACAGTATTGGGAATAACCATGGCAGTAGACCTTTACCTATTCTTTGTGTTCCACGTGAAACATCCTTCAAAAAAGGTTTTGTACTCATGCATCCTCCTTGACCAAGGTTTTTGGCACTTTCACTTCGGGCACATAGTTATTGGCAATGATTTCTCCGAATGGACCTGTGAGATGAGGTTGTGCCAATTTTTCACGAGTTTTAAGTGGGAGTAGTGGGAACACCAATTCGGCAAAGCGGATTGATTCTTCCAAATGTGGATAGCCAGAGAAAATAAAGGTATCAATGCCTAAATCAGCATATTCTTGAATGCGTGCGGCAACTGTTTCAGGGTCTCCGACTAAAGCAGTACCCGCGCCGCCACGAACTAAGCCAATGCCTGCCCATAAATTCGGAGATACCTCTAATTGATCTTTACGTCCGCCGTGTAGTGCAGCCATACGTTGCTGACCGACTGAGTCCATCTGCGCAAATTTTTTCTGTGCCGCCGCAATTGTGGCATCATCCAGATATTGAATCAGTTCATCGGCGGCGGCCCATGCTTGTTCATTGGTTTCGCGCACAATCACATGCAAACGGATGCCATAAGTAAGTGTGCGACCTTTGCCAGCTGCTTTAGCACGGAGATATTCAATTTTCTTCTTTACTGCAGCAGGAGGTTCACCCCAAGTCAGATAGGTATCGACCTGTTCTGCCGCCAGTTCGGTTGCTGCTTCTGATGAGCCACCAAACCACAGGGGGGGATAAGGCTGCTGTACAGGCGGGTAGAGCAGTTTGGCGTCATCGACACTGAGGCGTTCGCCGTGGAATGTAAATGATTCACCCGTATGTGAGCGAGTCAGGATTTCACGCCAGATTTTGACATATTCGGATGCGGTTTGATAACGGGTACTATGATCTTCATATAGACCATCACCTTTCAGTTCTTGTTCGTCACCGCCAGTCACCAGATTCAGCAAAATACGACCATTGGAAAGGCGGTCAAAAGTAGCTGCCATCCGTGCCGCAAGTGCAGGTGTGGTAATGCCCGGGCGTAGTGCTACCAAAAACTTAAGTTGCTTAGTCGCATCAATCAGACTTGCTGCAGTGATCCATGGATCTTCACAAGAACGGCCAGTCGGAATCAATACCCCTGCATAACCGAGATTATCCACGGCAACGGCAATCTGTTTCATATAAGCATGATCGACCTGACGAGCACCCTTGCTGGTGCCTAAATAACGACTGTCACCATGAGTGGGAATAAACCAGAAAATATTCATGTCGATGTTCCTTATAAAATGAAAAGTATGACTATTGGGCAGACCAGACGCTGTGCTGAATATTGATGTGCACAGGAATGAGTTGCTCTTGTTTAAATAAGTCGGCGATTTGCTGCTGACTTGTGATCACTTCACTGTTGAGTGCATATACAGGTGAAGGTTTTGGACGTTTATTGAGAACTTGTTGGGCGACAGGGGTACTGAGACCTGTGCTTTGTGCATAAATCTGTAAGGCTTGATCTTGATGCTTTACAATCCGTAGATCTGCGCTATTTACACTGTTAATGAGTTTCTGCGCTGAATCTGGATGCTTTTGAATGAAGTCAGGATTGCCGATATAAAAAGAATAAGTGGTTGGAAAAGCAGAGCCATCGACCAAAGTTTTTGTATGGCCTTGTAACTCTGCAGTTCCTAAGTAGGGTTCCCCAATTGCCCACGCATCTACGGCCTGCTTATCAAAGGCCGCGCGTGCATCGGCAGGAGGTAACCAAATCGGTTGAATGTCTTGCCAAGACAGCCCCGCTTTTTGCAGGGTTTTAGCCAAGAGTTCGTGTGCACTTGAGCCTTTCTGTACCGCAACTCGCTTGCCTTTTAAATCTTGCAGGGTATTTATTTTATCGTTGGCATGAACCAATACAGCTTGGCCTGTGGGTGCAACCACCTCATAAGCCACGTAGCTCAACGGTTTTGCTGCAGCTTGAGCAAAGATTAGTGGGGTATTGCCCACATAGCCAAAATCGATAGCACCGACGGCAAGTGCTTCTAACATTTGCGGCCCAGCTGGGAATTCACGCCATTCAATTTTGGCGTTCGGAAATGCTTGCTCAAGCAGTTGTTGCTGTCTAGCTACCAATAAATTCAGTGATGATTTCTGAAAGCCAATAGACAGGGTTTTGACCGCCGTATTTTCTTCGGCTGAAGTTACTTTCTCCGTACTTTGCGGCTCAGTTTTTTGGCAGCCGCTGAGTAAAAATGCAGAGATCAGTAAACTAAGAACAGAAATCTTCGCTAACAACGTCATGATGCTCTCCTATTATTGAACGTTGTTCTTTAATACGGCATCTTGAATCACAAGCTGCTTGGGAATCAGTTTTTGTGCGAAGAAAGCATCGGCAACATATTGCTGTTCTATTGCAACTTTATTAGAGATGGGTTGAACTCCGAAACCCATACGTGAAATTGAGCTTTTCAAAACATCAAACTTAAGCCCTGTTGGTTTTTCCAGTAATTTTGCTGCATCGTCAGGACGGGTTTTGACCCAATCTGTCGTTTGATTGAGTGTTGTCACCACCGTATTTAAAACCTGTGGATGACGCTCAGCAAATTGACGATCAGCCAAATAAAATTGGTGATTGCTGACAAACTGTTCCCCTGTTGCAATGACACGCGCATGAATTTGATGTTCAGCTGCGGCGAAAAATGGATCCCAAATCACCCAAGCATCTACAGCACCTTTTTCAAATGCCGCGCGGGCATCCGCTGGTGGAAGATAAACGGCTTGAATATCTTTTAAACTGAGATTGTTTGCTTCTAAGAGTTTGAGTAGAAGATAGTGAACATTGGAACCTTTATTCAGCGCCACACGTTTACCTTTCAGATCTTGGATGGACTGAATAGGAGAATTTTTTTGTACGATCAAGGCTTCGGCTTGTGGTGCTGCAGGTTGGTTCGCGACATAGACCAGATTGGGATTGGCGGCTTGAGCAAAGATTGGCGGTGCTTCACCTGCTTCGCCAAATACCACGCTACCTACATTCAGTCCTTCCAATAGTTGTGGTCCCGCAGGGAATTCCACCCATTTCACCGTGACACCTTGAGCAGCAAGATTTTTTTCTAATTCACCTTTTGCTTTAACAATCGGCAAGATGCCATACTTTTGAAAGCCGATATTTAATGTTGTGGTTTCTTGTTTTGTTGTCTCTTGCTGCTCTGGTTTTTTTGCACAACCTGCAACACCCATTACACTAACAAGACTTGCTGCAATGATTGTAGATGTTGCCCATGAACGATGAATAGAAATAGCCATGTGAGTTGCGCTCCCCGACAAATCAAAAGATTTAAATAAGATGAGCAACTAAGCTAAAACTTTTTTTATTGCATAAAAAATAACTAATTAGGCTTTGCTTATGATGAAAAAAGCAAAATAGAAGATTGCATAACTTTATCGATAGTTAGAATAAGAAAAACAATACTTTATTTAAATAAAGTATTGTTTTTATATTAAATTTTAATTTTTGGTTTAGATGGTTTTTATTTCTGATCTATTAGTTAAGCAGAGATCATGATGATGAAGAGAGCTATTTATCAGAAATAAACATATCTCTTCACCATATTTAGTCTTCATATTAGGGTCTTTTTAAACACCAAAGAATTACGCTGATAATTATAGAGTGCTTGGCGTGCATTCGGTAAATCATCTACGCTGGCAGGAATAAAGCCTTGTTCCAAGAACCAATGCGCTGTCCGAGTGGTCAGAACAAAGAGTTGCTGAATACCTTGTTGCTTGGCTTTAATTTCTAAAAATTGCAAAATCTGGCTACCACGATTGGATTTCCGATAGCTTGAATCGACAGCAACACAGGCAATTTCCGCTGAACGAATTTCATTTGATCCAGCAGGAATCGGATATAGTGCAGCGCAGGCCAAAATCATGCCGTCCCGTTCAATCACTGCAAACTGTTCAATTTCACTTTCAAGACGTTCGCGTGAGCGATAAACCAGAATACCTTCTTGTTCCAAAGGGCGAAGTAAGTTAATTAGACCACCAACATCTTGAATATTGGCAATTCGCACTTCTTCATAGTGAGCATCGGTAATCAGCGTACCAATACCATCACGGGTAAATAGCTCTTCAATCAAAGCACCATCATATGCATAAGAAATTAAATGTACGCGATGAACACCAGATAAAGAGGCTTGTTGTGCTTGCTTTAGGTGTAAAGCAAATTCTGGATATTGTTGCTGATTTTGTTGAATATAGGGTTCAAGCTGCCGAGAACTTAGTTCACGAAGTAACTGTTTTTGCTCATTCATTAGCCCTTGTTTTTCCCCAAGGAATATTAACTTATCTGCTTTCAAAGCAATCGCAGTTTTGGTCGCAACTTCTTCAGCGAGTAAGTTAAAGACTTCCCCTGTGGTTGAATAGCCTGTTGGACCAAGCAGAACAATATTGTGATTGTCTAAATGACGTTGAATGGCATCTGTATCTACGGAGCGAACTTCTCCCGTCAGCTGGAAATCAATACCTTCACGAATGCCATACGGCTTGGCTGTGACAAAATTGCCTGATACGACATCAATGCGAGCACCATACATCGGTGAGTTGGCGAGTCCCATCGACAGCAATGCTTCAATTTCGAGGCGAATTGAGCCGACAGCATTCATGACACCACGAAGAGATTCGCGAGTCGTCACGCGACGGTTTTGATGAAAAGGTGTTTCGATATGACGTTCGAGTAGATTTTGATTGATCTGTGGACGTGCTCCATGCACGAGAATCAAGCGAATACCTAAAGAATGTAGCAGCGCAATATCGTGAATAATATGTTGAAAGTTATGGTGTTGAACGGCTTCACCACCAAACATTAACACAAAAGTTTTATCACGATGCGCGTTAATATACGGTGCAGAGTGGCGAAACCAATGTACATAATCTTGCGTTGTACTATTTGAAGTTTCAGTCATTTGGTTCGCCATGTTCATCTCAGAGATACATCAATTTATCTGATTCTAACCAAAAAAATGAAAAGATAAATCTATTCTCAAACTCACGAGGCAACTTTAATTGAATTGGATGATCAAAAAAGCTTAAAAGCCCATGATGCGGATAATACTATTATCGTCTGCATTGACTAAAATAAAGTCATTATTGATTTTATACCATTGTTGGTTACGGCCTGGTTTTGGTAAATTATTATCTTTATAATCAACCTTATAACCATTTCCACGGTAGTGCTGAGGCATCACATAGCCTGCTTGCCAACGATGTTGTTTTAAACGCTCGACACCACGTTCTTCGCGCATACGACGTTCACGTTGACGATTTTCACCATCTGGACGATCAAAGCCACGACCATTTTGCCAGCCACCACCACGCTGATCTTCATCACGATCAAAATGCGGACCTGCAAAACTAGCCATACTGCTAAAGATGGTCGTTGAACCTAAAATCAAGATAATGAAAAATTTTTTCATGATGCACCTTATGTATTTCGGATGTCTCTCATGTGAACTACTGTACGTTAAAAATGCAGAGAAACTGTGAAGATCAATTCATTATTCGATTAAAATAATGAAGAGACTTTAGTCCTTTCGCTGAAAACAACATCTTTAACGACAGTGTTCAATGTTATTTAGAATTATTCTATAAAATTAATTAACCTTGTGCATCAATACTTTGCCCGTTCATCTCTAAACTATCATCACCCATAAGGTAGAGATAGGCTGGCATGATGCTATCAGGCGTTGGAAGCACTTTTGGATCTTCTTCAGGATAGGCTTTAGCACGCATTGCAGTACGTGTGCCGCCTGGGTTGATACAGTTAAAACGAATGTTTGGATACGTATTTTCTGCAGCAAAGATTTTGCTCATGGCTTCAGTTGCAACTTTAGAAACAGAATATGCTCCCCAAAGTGCACGTGCTTCACGGCCCACACTTGAGCTAGTGAATACCACAGAAGCGTGTTCCGATTTTTCAAGTAATGGCAGCAACGCTTGGGTCAATGCAAAAGGCGCACGTAAGTTGACCGCCATTACATCATCCCAAACATCAACAGGATAATGCGCAAGTTCAACTCGATCGCCGAGCATCCCTGCATTATGCAAAATGCCATCAAGGCGACCAAATTGTTGCTCAAGCGTATCGACTAAAAGTTCATAGTCGTGGCTTGAAGCCGTTGAAAGTTGTAAGGGTAAAATCGCAGGTTGGGGTGCTCCTAAGCCTTCGATTTCATCATAAATCACTTCGAGCTTATTAAGGGTACGGCCATGCAAAACAACTGTTGCGCCGTGAAGGGCATAACTCATAGCAGCAGCACGTCCGATCCCATCACCTGCACCAGTAATCAGGATAATACGATCTTTTAATAGATCAGGACGAGGTTGATATTCTGAATATTTCATTGTTATGCCTCCTGTTATGATCTTCAATATAATAATGTTTAACCCATCATACCCTGATTTTCTGACAAAACAGTGATTTTCTGTTTAAGCAGTTGATGGAGTTCAGGGATGGTTTGAATAATGGCATCAGCTTGCCATGCTGCGAGATCGTCACGTGATTCAACAGGTAAATAACCATAAGCTGCTAAGATGGTGTACATGTCCGCATTACGACCTGCATCGATGTCACGCGGATGATCGCCTACATAAATAATCTCTTGCACATCAATATTGAGCTGTTTTGCTGCAAGATACATGGGTTCAGGATCAGGTTTGGTCTTGCTGACATCCTCAGGGCAAACCAGCACTGCACAGCGTTCAGTGAGATTCAATTTTGCCAATAGTGACTCACTTAAATTGCGTGGTTTATTGGTGACAATTCCCCAAGGAATTTGATGTGCTTCAAGCTCCTCAAGCAAAGGATACATCCCTAAAAAGAGATCGGTATCGACCACAATATTGTCACCATACACATCTAAAAAGCGTTGGCGATGTGCTAAAAATACAGGATCAGTGACATCTAATTCTGGATAAACCAGTTTGACCATCGCACGCGCACCTTCAGACACTTGGGTGCGAATGGTCTCAGCATCAACAACAGGGCGTTGTTCATCACGACACATCTGCTGGATGATGCGGATAAAATCCGCAGCAGTATCGATTAAGGTACCATCAAGATCAAATAAAACAGCTTTCATTAAGCACCTGTATTCGTAGTATGAACCATATAATTCACATCAACATTTGGTGCTAACCAATAGTGTTTGGTGATTGGATTATAATGAAGCCCAGTCATTTCCTTTAAGGTCAATCCTGCATTACGAATATCATGTGCCATTTCAGAAGGGCGAATAAATTTATGATAATCATGCGTACCTTTTGGTAGTAAACGCAGCACGTATTCGGCACCAATAATGGCAAATAAATAAGATTTAGGATTGCGGTTGATGGTTGAAAAGAACACATGACCACCGGGTTTGACTAAGCTTTGGCAAGCTTTTACGATAGATGCAGGGTCAGGAACGTGTTCCATCATTTCCATGCAAGTCACTACATCGTATTGACCTGCTTGCTCTTGAGCCAGTTGCTCAACTGGAATCTGGCGATATTCAATATTTTGCACATTGTCTTGTTGTGCATGTAAGCGACCAACAGCAAGTGGTGCTTCGCCCATGTCGATACCAAGGACATTTGCACCGCGGCGAGCCATACTTTCTGCCAAAATTCCGCCACCGCAGCCGACATCGATCACTTTTTTGCCCGCTAACCCGCCAACACGTTCATCAATCCAATTTAAGCGTAATGGATTAATCTGGTGTAGAGGGCGGAACTCAGAATGTTGATCCCACCATTTGGCAGCCAGTGCTTCAAATTTTGCGATTTCTTGTGGGTCAACATTCAATTGCGACATGGTGTCACCTCTATATTTTAGGATGATTATTTCGGTTTAATCTGTTGGTAGTGTAGCGATTCTAGAAAAAAAAGCGATAAATCCAATAAAAAACTTCACAGAAGCAAAACGAATTGGTCGTGTTTGTTTTATATTTAGCATATAAACTTACGAAAAATGCTTAGAGGAAAAGCAAACTCAATGAAAAAGTTAGTATTAGGTGGTTTAAGTGCGGCTGTAATGGCATTTTCAATGAATGCAATGGCTGCGGATTTTGTTGCTGGTAAAGATTATATCGTGGTTGCAAATCCAGGTAAGACAGCTGCACCTGCAGGACAGCTCGAAGTTCGAGAATTTTTCTGGTACGGTTGCCCGCACTGCTTCAAGCTTGAGCCACATATGCAAACGTGGTTGAAGAAAATTCCAAAAGATGTTTATTTCCTTCGTACACCAGCGGCAATGAACAAAGTATGGGAACAAGGTGCGCGTGGTTACTACGTGTCTGAAGCGCTTGGCGTGCGTAAGAAAACACATATTCCTTTGTTCCATGCGATTCATGAAGGTGGTCAGCAGATTTTTGACCAAGCATCACAAGCGAAATTCTTTGCGCGTTATGGCGTCCCTGAAGCGAAATTTAATAGCATGTTTAACTCTTTCCCGATCACAGCAAAAATTGCTGAGTCAAATAAATTGGCTCAACAGTACCAGTTGACGGGTGTACCAGCAGTTGTTGTAAACGGTAAATACGTTGTACAGGGCGAAGACGGTAAAGTGACTCAAGTTATTGATTACTTATTGGAAAAAGAGCGTAAAGCAAAATAATTTGTGTTTCGCAAAGATTAAAAAAGGACTGTTAATACAGTCCTTTTTCTTTTAATTCTTTTCGTCGAGATGAAATTCTTTTAAATCAATTTGCACGGTTTGCGTTGGCAAAGAGAGCGCTTGACTGACATAGAGGTTGATTAATTTCTGACGTGAACCAATTGAACGTTGATAATAACTTGAGTTTAAAAGCAATGCAGCGCCATAAGTCAGTGACCAGATATAAGATAAATAGTCACGAATCGACATATCATAGTTCTGAGATTTTAAATATTTCTCAGTCATATCTTTCAAAGAAACAATCCGTTGCTGGCGAACTTCATAAAGCTCATCAAATAGATGCTTTAACTTTGATTCGGTCATCGTTAAATGCTCTTCGAGCTGATGCAGCAAAATCGTACGACTAGGTGCCATCAGGTGATGCAACATATAGCGAGGTGCGTATTCTTTGAAGTCAGTGTTGTACTGGTCTGAAATCTTTAGAATTTCTTTTTCATTTTGAATGATTAATTCAAGTAGCAATTCATTTTTGCTACGAAAATGCTTGTATAAAGTGCCCTTAGCAATATCTAGTTCGGCAACCAGTTCATCTAAGGTCATTTCTTGGTTGTTTTCTAATAATAATTTTTCCGCAACCTGCAAAATTTTTTCTTTACGAATTAAGAACTGGGTATGACGATCAGGATTCATGATGCTTATAAGCTCCTCATAGTGTTCTAAACGGCATCGCATAATTGTTGAACACAATCATAATGCTAAGCAATGCTTTTATATATCAAACTTTAGCTTTGATATGATCAAGCGTTTTGTGGTTCCCAATTTGAGATACCGCGGAATAATAAGCGTACTTGCGTCGCTGCATTATCAATAAAGAGGTTTTGCTGTTTCAGTAGATGATCAATCGTAAATTGTTTTGGTAAATTGATCCATGTCATTGCCCATGTAAATGACATATTAATTAAGATGGTGGATAAGACTTGCAGATCTTTGGCTTCTTTGATGTGCTTAAAGGTCTCAAGCTTGCATAAGTCGATAGCAAGGTCTTCAATTAAAAACTCAATTTCGCGTGCGATTGCGATCCGAACAGATTCTGAACCACCCCAACGCTCCGCAATCATAAACTGCCATTGTTGTGGGCTGTGGTTAACTGCCTGTACAAATAGCTCAATACTAGTACGTGTTTTCGCACCGCCACTATGCTGTAAATAACTTTGTCCAAGTTGATGAATCAAACTTTTTAAGTGCAGCGAAACTTGGTCAACAAGCTCTTGCCCCAAAGCTTCCATATCTTGGAAATGACGATAAAACGCAGTTGGTACTAAACCAACTTCACGTGCAACTTCACGCAAACTAATACTACTAAATGAGCGCCCTGAAGTACTCAGGTGGAGTGCTGCATCTAGTAGAGCCTGCCGACTTTGTTGTTTTCGTTCATCTCTAATCGACATGAATAAGACTCATTGAAACCGTACAACAGAGTCTAGCAAAAAAAACAGGATTTTTTTAGCCCTGAGCGAGGATTAAACAAAGCAACTTTTGTCCTGAGAAGCGTCTAAAGCTTCGCAAGAAGATGAACAGCTGTGCTGTGAATATGAGGATTAAACAAAGCAACTTTTGTCCTGAGAAGTATTTAAAGCTTCCCAAGAAGATGCGCAGCTATGCTGTGAATATGGGATTAAATAAAGCTACTGTGTCTTGAGAAGCCCCTCCGAAGCCTCATAAGAAGAAAACAATCTGAGTGCTGAGAAGTCTTTATCAGCTTATCAAAAAGCTGATTAGTTATTTGAACAGGAAAGGATGATTCTTAATCAAGATGCATAGATGTATTGGTGAAGGGCTGAATACATGTGATCAAAAACCATTTTCTTAATCTTTTTAAAAGCTTATTAAAAAGTATAAAAAATATTCAAAAAATTAGTGAACAAGTGTTGACTCAGTGAACACAAATAAATATAGTGTACATATGTTCACTACATGAACATTTGTTCACTCAATATAAATAGCCAGATACAAAACGAGGAACGTATGAACGCAAAGTTAGGTTATCAGCCACATTGGGTAAGAGAAGATTTCGTTGATTTTGTTTTGCAAAAAATAAAACCAACATTTGCTTGGAAACGCATTCTTGCTGAAGTGACAGCTGTGCGTCCATTAAGTACAGATATGGTTTTATTGACCTTAAAACCAAATCATAACTTTGACCTTTCTCGTGTATGTGCAGGGCAAAGTGTTTTGATTACCTTGATGATCCAAGGGGTATATCACCAACGTAGCTACTCTATTATAGATATCACTGAACAAGGTGAAATCCGTTTAGGCATTAAAGTACAAGGTCTTGTATCAAGTGCAGCACAACTTTTACATGTCGGTGAAAGTGTTGAGATTTCTCAAGCACAAGGTGATTTTGTACTCCATCAAGGACAGCAACCTGCGGTATTCATTGCCTCAGGTTCTGGGATTACTGCAATTTATTCATTAGTGAAACAAGCAATTGCACAACAGTTAAAAGAAATACATGTGGTGTACTTCAACCGTGCCGAAGTCTTCCACCAAGAAATTTTGGATTTGGCGCAGCAATATCCACAAGTGAAATATCACTTTTTTAATACTGCTGAACAAAAGCAGCATTTAGATAGTGTGTTATTAAAGCAATTGGTTCCGAATTTTGCTGAATTGCAAGCCTATGCTTGTGGTCATCACAGCATGATGCGCCAAGCACAAGAAATTTATACGCAACATGGTGTAGTCGAAAATTTCCATCAAGAGTTTTTCCAACCTGTTCAACTTGAACAGTCGAATGAAGCTCAGAACATTACATTCCGTCGTTCGCAACAAAACTTTATTGCAACGACAAATCTTTTAAGCAGTGCAGAACAAGCAGGATTACGTCCACAACATGGTTGTCGAATGGGGGTATGTAATCGTTGTAGCTGTACCAAAGTCAGTGGTGTAACGCAAAACGTGCTCACAGGTGAAATTGATGATCAGCCAAACCGTGCGATCAAATTATGTGTGAGCCAAGCCCTTAGCCCAGTCACGATTGACCTATAAAAACAAAGACATTTGAGGATTATCACAATGAATATGGCATTAGAATTTAAAGCAGCATCAAAATCAGCTCATCTAACACCAGAGCAAATAGAAGAGTTTGGTCGTCGTGTAGAACAGATTCGTTTAGATGTGATGCAGAATCTAGGTGAACAAGATTCAAAATATATTTATAAAGTACGTAATTTCGTGCGTTATACCGAAATCGCATCACGTGGCATGTTGATGTTCGGTGGTTGGATCCCACCAGTATGGTTGTTGGCGACAGCCATGCTTGGTGTGTCTAAGATCGTAGAGAATATGGAACTTGGTCATAACGTGATGCATGGTCAGTTTGACTGGTTGAATGATCCAAGTTTACGTGGCGAAGATTATGACTGGGATAATACGTGTTCAGGTAATGACTGGCGTTATACCCATAACTATATGCACCATACTTATACCAACATTGTCGGTAAAGACCATGATGTGGGATATGGCATCTTACGTGTCACGGAAGATCAGAAGTGGGAAGTGCGTCATCTGTTCAATATCCCATTGGCATTACAATTGATGTTCTTCTTCCAATGGTATGTGGGCGTGCAAAACCTGCATCTTGAAGATGCTTTGGTTTATAAAACCAAAACGTGGAAACAAGTTTGGGCAGATGCAGCTGAGTTCCGTAAGAAAGCTAAACGTCAAGTCTTAAAAGATTATGTGTTCTTTCCAGCGATTGCGACTATTAACTTTATTCCTGTATTAGCAGGGAATGCTGTGGCAAATATTATTCGTAATCTTTGGTCATCAGCCGTGATTTTTAATGGTCACTTTACTGAAGATGCTGAAACATTTGAAGCGGATAACACTGAAAATGAAAGCAAAGCAGAGTGGTACTTACGTCAGATCCGTGGTTCGAGTAACTTTACAGGCGGTAAGTGGATGCACTTTATGAGTGGTAACTTGAGCCATCAAATTGAGCATCATTTATTCCCAGATATGCCAGCCAATCGTTATGAAGAAGTTGCACCAAAAATCAGAGCTTTATGTGCTGAATATGGCGTGAACTATAACGAAGCAAACTTTATGAAACAGTTCTGGACCGTTTGGGTACGTTTAGCGAAGTGCTCATTGCCAAATGATGTGGGTGCAAACCTAACTCAAGCATTCAGCAAACTGAAAGCAAAATTGAAGCTTGCTTAAACTGGTGAATTGTAACGAATAAGTAAAACTGAAAGTACGTGTAATTGAGCTATACTATGGCGCAATGATATTTGAGCCATAGTTTTAAGGAATCGTTATGCGTATTGACCAAAGAGCATTAGACCAATTACGTGAAGTAAAAATTACGCGTAATTATACCCGTTACGCAGAAGGTTCAGTTTTGGTTGAGTTTGGTCATACCAAAGTATTGTGTACGGCGAGTATTGATAATTCAGTACCACGCTTCCTGAAAGGTCAGGGTCAAGGTTGGGTCACTGCTGAATACGGTATGTTACCGCGTTCGACACATACTCGTAGTGACCGTGAGGCAGCGCGTGGTAAGCAGACAGGTCGTACTCAGGAAATTCAACGTTTAATTGGTCGTAGCCTTCGCGCCATGGTTGATTTGAAAAAGTTGGGTGAAAACACGATTACGATTGACTGTGATGTCATCCAAGCTGACGGTGGTACACGTACTGCAGCAATCACAGGTGCAGCAGTTGCCTTGGTTGATGCGATGAATGTGTTACTGAGCAACAAAAAAATTAAACAAGACCCATTAAAGGGTTTGGTTGCAGCAATTTCGGTCGGGATGTATCAAGATGAAGTCCTACTCGATCTTTGCTACGAAGAAGATTCAAATTGCCAAACGGATTTAAACGTGGTGATGACACAAGCTGGTGAGTTTATTGAAATTCAAGGAACGGCTGAAGAAAAACCGTTCACACGCCAGCAGTGCAATGCCATGTTAGAGCTTGCAGAGAAAGGAATCTTGGAATTGATTCAGAAGCAACAGCAAGCACTCGGTTGGTAAGTTCCAGTTGATAGTGCGGGCGGTCTGGTTTTTTTAGACCGCCTTTTTTTTATCTTCGATGTCATTGAATTGCTATAAAACAATCATTCAACTGTCATTTATATTGTATTGACTATCTGCACGAATATTTTAACGGATAGTAAAATGCGAAATTTCCTTTTAGTGCTGCTGAGTAGTAGTGTCTTCTTATTAAGTGCATGTAATGACAATGATAGTGGCGATAACAATAAACCTACGCCAACACCAGAGCCGCCAACCTCGAACTGTAAAATCCATTGCGCCCCATAATAAGAATAAGGAAATAACAAATGAACCGTCGTGATTTTTTATTAAATTCAACCAAAGCACTTTTTGGAACAGCCGCTTTAACAAGCTTTCCAATGAGTATTCAAAAAGCATTAGCGATTGATGCCAAAGTAGAAACAGGAACAATTAAAGACGTTAAACATGTGGTGATTTTGACCCAAGAAAACCGTTCGTTTGATAATTATTTTGGTACCTTGAAAGGTGTACGTGGCTTTGGTGACCGTTTTACCATCCCTTTAACTCAGGGACGTAAAGTTTGGGAGCAATATGATGCGAACAAAAACAAAGTTTATCCTTACCATTTAGACAGTACACGCGGTAACGCACAGCGCGTCAGTGGAACACCGCACTCATGGACCGATGGGCAGTACGCATGGGATCATGGTCGTATGGGCAATTGGGTGCAATATAAACAACCTCAATCTATGGGTTATTACAAACAGCAAGAAGTTGAGTTTCAGTTTGCTTTAGCCAATGCCTTTACTTTATGCGATGCATATCATTGTGCGATGCACACAGGAACTAACTCAAATCGTATGTTTATTTGGACAGGAACAAATGGCCCAACTACAGGAAATGTGGCCAGTGTAGTCAATGATTTAGATGCGATAGGTCCATCAACGACAGGTTATGATTGGACAACTTATCCAGAACGTTTACAACAAGCAGGTGTAAGCTGGAAAGTTTACCAAAACATGCCAGATAACTTTACAGATAATCCTCTAGCAGGATTTAAACAGTATCGTCGTGCCAATGAATTGTCTGGGAAACCCGTCAATAACAGTACCATTTGTCCTGCCTATGATCCTGCGATTGATGCAAATCAACCATTATATAAAGGGATTGCCAACACCATGCCTGATGGCGGATTTCTTGGGACATTTAAAGAGGATATTGCCCAAGGTCAATTACCTCAAGTGAGCTGGTTGGTCGCTCCAGCGACCTATAGTGAACATCCTGGACCTTCAAGCCCAGTTCAAGGTGCTTGGTATATTCAAGAGGTTTTGAATGCTTTAACGGAGCGTCCAGAAATTTGGAGTCAGACTGTCTTTTTAATTAATTTTGATGAGAATGATGGTTTCTTCGACCATGTGCCATCACCAAGTGCACCATCTATAGATGTGTCTGGTGAGGTCTGTGGTAAGTCGACATTAACTGAAGCGCAGATGTCGTATGAATATGCAACACATGACAAGGCATCATCGGGACAGCCAAACTTTACAGATCCAAAAGTGAGTAATGGGGTTGGGGTATATGGACCAGGAATTCGTGTTCCCATGTATATCATTTCCCCTTGGAGTCGTGGTGGTTGGGTCAATTCACAAGTATTTGATCATTCTTCGGTGATTCGTTTCTTGGAACAGTGCTTTGATGTAGAAGAACCAAATATTAGTCCTTATCGTCGTGCAGTGTGTGGTGATTTAACGACAGCTTTTGATTTTGAAACACCGAATATTGTTCCATTGCCAGATCTATCAGGGAAGAAAACCAAAGCTGAAGCTGATGCAATCCGTAAAGCACAAGAAGGTTTAGCTCAGGTGAGCCGCCCGCTGAATCAAGCTTATCCAATACAAGAAACAGGCATTCGTCCATCACGTGCATTGCCATATATCCTTCATACCAGTGCCAAAGTTGATGTTGCTGCGAAAACTGTAAAGTTGATGTTCTCCAATACGGGCACACACGCAGCAGTTTTCCATGTCTATGACAAATTGAATCTGGATGCTGTACCGCGCCGCTATATGGTTGAAGCAGGCAAACAATTGGATGACATTTGGCAAACCAAAGAAAGTCGTTATGACTTATGGGTACTTGGGCCAAATGGTTTCCATCGAAGTTTTATTGGTGATTTATCTCAAGCAGAGCAGTCTGCTGCCTTACCTGAGATACGCGTATGTATGGAAGAGTGTGATCCGAAACTTTTCTTAAAAGTGCGTAATGATGCAGCTCAAACTGCAAAATTCATCGTAAAAGCCAATGCGTATTTACCAAGTCAAACATGGCAAATCGAAACAGCTGCAACAGAGAAAGAGTTAAGCTGGGATATGAGCGAGTTTGGTGGCTGGTATGATTTCACGGTGACTATGGTCAACGAGCCAAGTTATAGCCGTCGTTTTGCTGGTCGTATTGAAACAAATGAAGATTCAATTTCTGATCCATACATGGGCTTTGTTGGTTCATGATGTTTTAATTTTGCGATTGCAAAAAACAGTCTAAACACAGTTTAGGCTGTTTTTACTTTATTCTGGTTAGAGATGTAAAAACATGATGTTATCATTTTCTACATACCTTAACTGACGCATTTCATAATGTAACAGAGCACGCAAATTTGACTCATTTTGCTTTGTTAAATTTATAAAATTGAAAGAAAACAAAATAGGGATGAGAATGTTACAAGTATTTCTCGTATTTTTGACCGCAGTTACTTTTGTCTTGATGGCTGCCGACCCAAGACCTACTGATTCAACCGAAGCCAAATCAGCATGGACTGAGCGAGCTGAAGAAAGAAAAATAGAGATGCCTGAAGTTTCGGTTCAACCAAAACGTTCAGAGCAAGAGAATCAATCCGAACAAGGTTAAGCGTTAAAACGCATCGATAAATCTACGGCGGTTACATCTTTGGTGAGTACGCCCATCGAAATATAATCCACACCTGTCGTTGCGACTTCACGTAGATTTTCAATGGTGATATTACCTGATGCTTCTAATTTACAGCGTCCAGCGACATGCTTCACCGCATCAATCATTTGCTGCTGACTAAAGTTATCCAACATCACAATATCAGCCCCAGCTTCAAGCGCCTGATTCAGCTCGTCCCAAGTCTCAACTTCAACTTCAACAGGTTTACCTGGTGCAATGTCATGTGCTTTGACAATCGCTTGGGCAATACCACCAGCTGCCATGATGTGATTTTCTTTAATTAAAAATGCATCAAATAGACCTAAACGATGGTTTTGTCCACCGCCAACAGCCACAGCATATTTTTGTGCGATACGTAATCCTGGTAAGGTTTTACGCGTATCCAATAATTTTGTATTTAATCCATCAAGCTGTTTAACGTAGTTGGCTGTTTTGGTCGCAACAGCTGAAAGCGTTTGTACAAAGTTTAACGCTGGGCGCTCAACAGTGAGAAGGCTACGTGCTGAACCAGCAAGCTTTAAAAAAGCTTCATTTGCTGCAACAACATCACCTTCTTGCTTTAACCATTTAATTTGCACAGTTTCGTCATATGCCTTTATTAACGCATCAACCCAAGGTTGTCCCGCTAGAACCATCTCTTCACGAGTAATGATCGTGGCAGTCGCTTGTTCATCTACAGGTGTTAACATGGCAGTAATATCGCCATCCCCAATATCTTCTTGTAATGCTTGTTGAATATTGATTTGAATAGATTGTTCAAGCAAAGATTGAGGAATACTCATACCATTTCCAGTATATTTTTGGCCAAAAAACTTGTGCGTTATATTAGCACCCTCAACATAAAAAATAAGTATTTCGTCTCGATTATTCGTGATAAAGCATTGCATAATGAAGGTAGAGTCGTTTTAGTAGTACTGTAATTTACTTGCTATAATATTTTAGCTCATTTGTATAGGGAGAAAAATGATGACTGAATTTAATAGTAAAAATTTTGTTGAATTATATCAGACATTACAAGGACAAGAATTATGGCGATTCTTGAATACAGAAAAAGCCATTATTCAGATGAAAACGGCTAGTGATTTGAATAAACCTGCTTTACTAGGAATTGAAAAAGATTTGTTGCGATCAGGTTTAATGCAAACAAAGGAGCAAATTGAGAGTCTAGGAATAGATGGAAAAATTTATGATCGTACCAAGCAAATGTTAGGTGCAATGGTAAGACAAATCATGGAATCAGAAGGTTATAAACTACATTCAAAAAATATGCGAGTAGTGACAAGTAGTAAAATTTTCTATGCTGCAACATTGTATCGTGAGATAGAAGATAAAGAATAAGAAAATGGATCATGCATGGTAAAAAAGCGTTGCATACTAAATTATAGTGGTATAATATGCGTTCTATACTTGGGTTTATTCAATATTCTATGCCCAATAAAACTATATTTTACAGATGGGAGATACAACAATGAGTAATAATAATGGTGTAGTGTGGGGGAGCGGTATCGATACATTAGGTGTTGAGTTTCTGACAAATGTTCTCAATAACATGCAACGTCTCAGTAGCAATGCTGTACGATTTGGACAAAAGGGAATAGGTAAACGACCTAATTATCAAATTGAGCTTGCAGAAAACGAATCAAAAAAATTTAATGGTCATCATGGTGATTTTCATCGGGATGGAGTTTCAGAGGATGAGCCATTTAATCCTGAAAATTTATCAATTATTTTTAATCTTCAAAATGTGCAAATGGCTTTAGAAGCTGCAAGAAAACAAAATATTGTGTAAGCGCCAATCTTCGTAGAAACAGCCATACTTTTAATATAAATGGCTGTTTTTTTATATATTTTAATGGTGGGTATGAGAAGGAATGACTGAAATGCTAATAATTAATCCCTTATCAATGATGAGAGTTTAACTCCAGATGAATCTATTTTTAGACTGCGAATTTAATGGTTTTGGTGGTGAACTGATTTCATTGGCATTGGTCGATGAAGAGGGTCACTATTTTTATGAGGTTTTAGATTGTCCTCAACCAATGGCTTGGGTGGCTGAAAATGTGATGCCTTATCTTGGGCAGAAGACAATAACATTATTTCAATTCCAAAGAAAATTAAGACTATTTTTAAATTGGTATTCGGAGATTCATATTATTGCTGATTGGGCAGAAGATCTATCCTTATTTACCCGAAGTTTAATTGTAGGTGCAGGGCAGGCAATACTCACGCCGCCATTAACTTTGGAGTTATGGCAAGGGCAAATCTTGGTGGCTTCGGAAATTCCCCACCATGCACTTTCGGATGCTAAAGCTTTAGCCCAATCCTATCGTATTCTGCAAGATCAGCATTGATTCTCTGAAATAGATTCGTCATATTGAATCTCTTGTAAATACGATTTAACAAATATCCGAATGATAACGCCCACTCATTTTTCAGTCATTGATGGACAATTACAAGGTGCGACTCAAATAGCATCTCCAAATTTTAATGTACGTCCAGATGGCACTGATATCCAACTGATTGTAATTCATAATATTAGTTTGCCTCCTTCACAATTTGGTGGGGGCTATATTCAGCAGTTTTTTCAGAATAAATTAGATTGGTCATTGCATCCTTATTTCCAAACTATTGAGGGAATGCAAGTTTCTGCACATTTATTGATCTTGAGAACAGGTGAGGTCATCCAATTTGTGAATTTTAATGACCGTTCTTGGCATGCGGGACGTTCTAGTTATTTGGCTCAAAAAGAATGTAACGATTATTCGATTGGAATTGAGCTGGAAGGAAGTGATGATTTACCATTTGAAAAAGAACAATATCAATCACTGGTAGAGGTTGTACAAACGCTTCAGCAAGCTTATCCAAAAATTCAAAATCATATTGCAGGACATTCTGATATTGCACCGAAACGTAAGACTGATCCCGGACCATTTTTTGACTGGCAGTTGTTCCGTTTCCAATTATCAGCAGCAAAATTATCCAAAAAAACATCGTTCGATTTATGATTTCACAACGAAATTTATTTGGACTTTCATTACAATAACGCTTTTTAAAAGATAAGCCGTAGGTGAATGCGATGGCATTGTGGCGATCGACTGTCATTGTCAGTGCAATGACAATGTTATCCCGAGTGTTGGGATTGGTACGAGATGTAGTACTACTCAACGTATTTGGTGCAGGGAAGGACTTCGATACATTCGTTGTTGCATTTCGTATTCCTAATTTTTTTCGGCGTGTCCTCGCAGAAGGAGCATACAGTGCTGCATTAATCCCTGTTTTCTC
>NZ_DJLC01000241.1:32648-32821 GCF_002434875.1 Acinetobacter sp. UBA6526
CGTATTCCTAATTTTTTTCGGCGTTTATTTGCTGAGGGTGCATTTTCACAAGCCTTTATTCCTGTTTTAACAGAATATATGACCAGTCGTGCGCATGCCGAAGTTCAGATTTTAATTAGTCGGGTATTTGGCTGCTTATTAACAGCCATGACCCTATTAACGTTTGTGGCAAT
>NZ_DJLC01000232.1:0-26797 GCF_002434875.1 Acinetobacter sp. UBA6526
AAAAAATGGAGATAATATACAAATCGCAATAGATAATCCTTCTAGTAAATGGGAAATTATGGATGAAGAGGATTATCTAAAGAAGAATGGTAGATAAAAATTCTATAATGATTAAGGAATTTATACCATCTCTACATCAACATATTGCCGAATTAAATTATCATCAAGCATATGCACATAATCTAGGAATGCAACATTAAAACTACCGATTGTTTGTGCATGCTCATAAGCAAGTTTACCTGCAATTGCAAAGTGAATATGTGATGCAAGTGCAGCAATTGTAGATGCACTAACAGCACTATACGCTGCTGTTAATGCACCTAAAGCACAACCTGTTGCTGTGATTTTAGGTTGTAAGTGACAACCACCATTTACCCGAATAACAAGATCTAATTCTTTAGAAATGATGTAATCCGATTCACCCGAAATCGCAATACATTTAGCATGGTTTAATAAGTTCTTTGCTTGTACATATACATCTTGGCTATTTAGCGTACTGTCTACACCTTTGGATTGAATTTGACTGCCAGCCAGCGCACTGATTTCTGAGGCATTTCCGCGAATAATTGTTGGATTAAATTTTAAAAGTTGATCTACAGTTTCACTACGCCACTTCAAAATCGCACCATAACCCACAGGATCAAGTATCCACGGTACTTCATGCTGCTGAGCAGTTTGTGCTGATATTAACATTGCCTGTGTCTGTTCAGTTGTTGGTGTGCCAACATTAATACTGAGTGCGGAACTGATTTTAGTAAAATCTTCCGCTTCAAAAGGATTATCAATCATCGCAGGTGACGCACCTGCGGCAAGTAAAATATTCGCCGCATAATTACTGGCAACACTATTGGTTATACATTGAACGAGTGGCGATTGTTTTTGTAATGAATGCCAAGCTTCTATAACTTGATCAATAAGTTGTTGTTTCTGTGACATGATAAATCCTGAGCTAACTAACGCGTAAAATAATGGTCTTGATGTTTACATTGACGGCAAATCAATGAGACGTAATCTTTAGCATCATAGTCCACAACTAAATCATTCGAACCACAATACATACAACGCTTAACCGAATAAAAATTTAAACGAGGTTCAATTTTACGCCAAGATTTCCAAACAGGTTGAAAGAAAATATTTTCGTCATAACCCAAAAACTTAAATAACAAAACCTCACTCATTTTACTAAAAGGAATGTTATGTGGCCTTGGTAATGTACTCGTTTCCCAACGTTCGGCTAAAGCACGTTCACGATATTGTTCAAGTGTCTTTTTCAATAAGTTGGTATTGATAAACTTATCATTTCTCGACTGCAATGCTTTCTGTTTATAAAGATATTCTAAAGCGGTTTGAATAAGATAATAAATTTGACCAATCGCTAACCCCTCCATCAAACGATAGCAAAAAGCCTGAAACGAACGATTTCCAGCAATTTGAATTCCCCAAGTACGACAGTAGAACTGCATGAATTGCACAATCTCTTGGTAAAGCACCAAGTAGAGTGCATCCTTAACTTCATCTGTAGTTTTAAAGGGAACACCTAAACTTAAATTTTCATAAAACCACTGGCGAAGCTGGTGGGTAATACTAAACAGACTTGGGTCAGCATAGCCATCTAAGCGAACATTTAAATAATAATGTTCAGTTTCAATGCCAGAATCTTGTGATTTTAAAATACCGACTTTGACGAGGTCTTGAATCAAATGGTTCTGGAATAAAAAATTAGGCGTGAATTCATGATATTTAATGTTTTTCCAATGGATCATTTCATCATGCTGAATATCTTCACGCGCATAACCATCTAATAGACTTAACAAGAACAGTTTATGTAAAAAACTGAGTTGATTGAGGCTATAGATGATTTCATCTTTTGCTTTGTATTTGCGTTGTTCTTGTAAAAGTGCTTGTTGTGTTTGTTTCTTTCGTTGTGCCGTGCATTGAGTACAATGACAGTTCATATTGCTATCAGGCTTAAACACACGATGTTCGCAATGGCTGCACTCATGAAATTGGATATCTTGAGTGTATTGTTCAGCTTCGACCCAGTACATTGAAGCTTGGCAGAGAGGACAATGGCTACTTTCATCTAACTGTTTTTGTAGAATCTGTAAATCCATTGAGAAGAAACCTATTGTGCCTAAATAAAAGATTATACATGTTGGCATAAAAGAATGATGCATAGTTTTAGATTGCAAATTAAAAGCTTGAAATTTGATTTAATTTTTTAGATTTTTACAGTCTTCAATTACAGAGAGAAAATATAACTTTGCTAACTCTTGTTCATTTAACTGTTAATTTGTGACTTAGTTAAAATTCTTTTTGATTTTAAATAATTAAATATCTATTAGTCGTGTTGACTGCCGATTGCTGTTGTAATACATATGTATATTAGATGGATCAATTTTGCATTACGGAGCATATTATGCAAAGAAACTCACTCATGAATGGACTCATGGGAGTGTCATTTATTTTATTCACTTCTACCAGTTTTGCTGCAACTCCTGAAGGTTTTTGGAAAAGTATTGATGACCGTACTGGTGAGCAGCTTTCGATCATAGAAATTAAGAAAAAACCTGATAATACATATACAGGAACGATTGTTTATCGCTATCCAGTTTTAGGTGGTGGAGCAGTGTTAACCAATTGTGTGAAATGTCCAGAACCATTTAAAAATAAGCCAATTTTAGGTCTGCAAATAGCTTGGGGATTAAAAGAAGATCCTAAAAAGCCAAATCAGTATATTGATGGTCGTGTGTTAGAACCTAAAACAGGCAATATTTATAAAGGTAAAGCACAATTGAGTGCTGATGGGAAACGTATGCGTATGCGTGGATATATGGGGATTTCAGCATTAGGTCGTACCCAAGTTTGGATTAGAACAGATAGTGCGAATCCTTAAATAAGAACTATTTACAGAGAAGCCTGAACAACGAGTTTAGGCTTTTTTTTGTTTAAAATTATGTACATATGTATATGAAATATAAATGACGATGTGGTTGTTTTTTGTGCTAAAGAGTGATTTTGTACGATGTAACTTCCTAAAAAGTGTGATAATTTTCGACCATTAAATTTATAACGATGAATAGCTTACTTTTTAAAGACGGGGGTTAATATGCTAAATCATATGCTCATGAAAGGAATCATGGGAATTTCAATTGCTTTTGCAAGTGCGACGACATTTGCTGCTTCAATCGAAGGCTATTGGAAAAGTATCGAAGAAAGAACAGGTGAACAATTATCAATTGTTGAAATCCGTAAAGGAAATGACGGACGTTTTCATGGAAAGATTGTTTATCGTTATCCAACACGCGGTATCGCGTTAACAAACTGCACAAAATGCGCTGCGCCAAATACAAATAAACCATTGTTGGGCTTAGAGATTCTGTCTGGATTTAGAGAAGATCCAAACAAAGCTGATGCTTATATCGATGGGCGCGTATTAGAAGCAACCAGCGGTCGTGTTTATAAAGGAAAAGCTGTTGTGACTGGCGATGGTAAACGATTACGTATGCGCGGCTATATGGGCGTATCCGCGTTGGGTCGAACAGTTGTTTGGTTGCGGACAGACAGTGCAAATCCGTAACGAACCTTATAAAAAACCTCGAATCTAAACAAGGTTCGAGGTTTTTTTATTGGATTAAGTAAATCGTTAAACAGGGCATGGTAAGTTTTCGTCCTCCTGACCAATTTTTTTAGCTGTAATTAATGCTTGAACTTTCTTACTTGGTACTTTCTCTTTTCCAAGCGCATCGTAGGTGTTGATTACATTGGTGACTTCTAGTGTTGTTAGACTAATTCCCTCCGCTGATAAAAAAACTGAGATAACGTTATGATCGATGCCTGCAGCGGCAAGATCATGGATTGCTTTAATATTTTCTAGGCGATAAAGATGCGCTTTTAATTCCATAGTCGTAGCCCTCACTTGTTATTTTAAATACCTACATTGGCATATATGTTTAAGCAATAACCGTGCACAAAATGTAAAGCTAACGAAAAAAATGTAAATTAAGCGATGAAATGCAGAGAGGTTTGTCACTTTTATTTATAAAGAGAAAACTATGTTGTAATTTTGTCTAAACGATAAGCCGATTCATCAAATTCTATTTGAAAATAGACAATCTCAACCCAATAAAAATTTTAAACGCATGTCGGGTCTTACAGACAGTTTTTATTGGTTGGCGTATGATTTGTGCAGATGTCTGTGATACTCGTGGTTATAACTGTTTTCAATGCGAGATTTTTAGACCAAACGGCATAATTTATGCTAATAAAAGACGCTTCAAGAAGTCTTGTCGACAAGACCATATACATGAAATCATGAAAGATAAGGAATACTGATGAATATCGCGGCCCAACCTCCTGTTCAAACGGATCAAACCATTTATTTAAAAGACTATCAAAAGCCATCGTTCTTGGTTGAATCAATTAATTTAGATATTCAAGTTTATGATGATCATACAATTGTTGATTCAACACTAGTGATGAAGCGTCAGGCAGCAGGCGCATTAACGCTTTTAGGCCGTGATTTAGAGCTAAAGTCGATTCAACTCAATGGTCAGATGCTTAGTGCAGATCAATACGTTTTAGACAGTGAACAATTGCAGATCACAGATGCACCAGATGAGGTCATTCTTCAAATACAAGTCATTATTCATCCAGAATCAAATACACAACTTGAAGGCCTATATAAAGCGGGCGATTTATTTGTTACGCAAAATGAGCCAGAAGGTTTCCGTAAAATAACTTTCTATCCTGATCGCCCAGATGTACTTTCAGTATTTACTACACGTGTAGAGGCAGATAAAAAATATCCAGTTTTATTGGCCAATGGTAATTTGCTCGAAACAGGTGAGGCAGGTGATGGCCGTCATTTTGCGATTTGGCAAGATCCAACCAAAAAGCCGAGCTATTTATTTGCCTGTGTGATTGGTGATTTGGCGGTGTTGAAAGATCGTTATACCACTTCAGAAGGTCGTGACGTAGCATTAGAAATTTATGCTATCGAAAAAGATATTCCAAAATGTCATATTGCGATGGAAGCTTTAAAGCATTCTATGCGTTGGGATGAGGAACACTATGGTCGTCCTTATGATTTGGACAACTATATGATTGTGGCTGTGAGCCAGTTCAACATGGGTGCAATGGAAAATAAAGGTCTCAATATCTTTAATACCTCGTGTGTACTTGCCGATGAAGAATTCACTACGGATGCTGCGATTATGCGTGTGCAATCTGTGATTGCGCATGAATATTTTCATAACTGGACAGGTAATCGTATTACTTGTCGTGATTGGTTCCAGCTCTGCCTTAAAGAAGGTTTAACGGTTTTCCGTGATCAATCTTTCTCAGAAGATTTGCAGTCCGCCGCAGTACAACGTATTGACGATGTTGCTGTACTTAAATCACATCAATTTCCTGAAGATGCTGGTCCGTTATCACACCCTCCGCGTCCAGATCATTTTGTGGAAATTAATAATTTCTATACTGCGACAGTGTATGAGAAAGGTGCGGAAATTAACCGCATGATGGCGACTTTATTAGGTAAAGAAAAATATCGTAAAGGAACGGATGAATATTTCCTTCGCCATGACGGTCAAGCCGTAACCGTTGAAGATTGGGTTGCTGCACTCAGCGCTGGTTCAGGTGTGGATTTGTCTAACTTCCTCACTTGGTATAATCAGCCAGGGACACCTAAGTTAGAAGCAAAAGGTGAATATGATGCTGCTGCGCAAACTTATCGTTTGAGCTTTAAACAAAGTTTAAAAGCACATCCAAAATACCCAAATTTGAAAGCTGTTCCGATTCCTGTTGCTTTGGCATTATTCAATGCCAATACAGGTGAGCAATATAAATTGCATAGCACTGATTTATTTGTAAATGATGTGAAAGATGGTGTCTATCTGTTTGATACGGATGAGGCAACGATTGAGTTTACAGGCATAACTGAACAGCCTGTTGCCTCATTATTACGTAATTTCTCTGCACCAGTGAATTTGATATTTGATTATTCGAATGATGATTTAGCGTTCTTAATTCAGCATGAAACCAACGGTTTTAACCAATGGCAAGCAACTCAAACGTTATTAGAACGTATCCTATTAGAAGATCATAAAGCAGATACTTATATTCAGGCGATTAAAAATACATTGCCAGATTTAGTGAATAAAGATCCATTACTCGCTTCACGTCTGTTTGATGTACCAAGTGAAAACTATTTGGGTAGTCGTATTGATCAAGACTATGAGCCAGAAATTGTTCGTGAAAAACGCGAGTCTGTGCTGAATCGTTTAGCGCGTGAATTAGGATCATTCTGGAAAGAAGCTTATCTTGCATTAGATCCTGATCAGCAAAAAGAATTTTCTTTGGCAATGGGTGTTCGTGCGCTAAAAAATATCATGTTGAATATGCTTGCTCGCCAAGGCGATGATGCTGTATTTGAATTGGCTTATGAACAGTATCAACAGACTGGTAATATGTCTGAACGTTTAGGTGCTTTACGTGTATTAGTTTGGAATGATGCACCACAAGCACAGGCGGCTTTAGATGATTTTTATAATCGTTTCAAAGATGAAGCCTTGTCATTAGATCAATGGTTTATGATTCAAGCTTCAAATCCATGCGCAACAGCAGAGACCATTGAATATCTAACCAAACACGTTGATTATGATTTAGGTACACCGAACCGTATTCGTTCAGTTAGCGGTGGTTTAGCGGCGAATCCTGTAAATACATGGAGTTATGGCGTTGATCATTTCGTTCAGCTTGCTGCATATTTAGATGAGAAAAACCCGATTTTAGGATCACGTTTGCTACAAGTGCTTTCACGTTGGTACACACTGATCGAGCCGCAACGTACCCAAGTTCAACAAGCCCTAAAAGCATTACAGCCAAAGGTGAAGTCGAAAAATGTATCTGAAACATTAAACTCTTTATTGAGTATCTAATCTGATTTAAGCTTTTTGTTAGCCACAGTCGGTTACGGTTGTGGCTATTCTTTTTTATTGAATACGGAATTTTCCCCGCTAAAAAATCATAAAAAATAAAAAGGGATATTTTAGGAATAATCACAGATGGCTTTGAGTGTATTTGATCTTTTTAAGATTGGTGTTGGTCCTTCAAGTTCCCATACTGTTGCCCCCATGCGAGCAGCGTATCGATTCGTTCAAGTTCTGAAAGAGCGTGGTGATTTACAGAAAATTGAGCAAGTTAAAATTTTCTTATACGGTTCCTTATCTTCTACAGGGATCGGACATGGTACAGATAGGGCAACAATACTAGGTCTCATGGGTAATGAGCCTGAAACGATTGATATTGCAAAAAGTCGATTGATCCTAGATCAAGCTTTAGTGACTAAAAAACTAAAAGTTGATGCTACAAAACTGATTGATTTTGATGCTGACCGAGATATTACTTTTATCGATGAGGCCTTAGCTTATCATCCAAATGCGATGAAAATTGTCGCGTATGACAAACATGAACATGAGGTTTATACCAATACCTATTATTCAATTGGTGGTGGTTTTGTTTTAGATGAAAGTCATGTCAATCATGGCAGTTTCATTGAAGACAACACGCAAATTCCTTATCCATTTCAAACGGCCAAAGAGTTATTAGCGCTGTGTAAAAAGTATAATTGCAGTATTAGTCATTTGATGTTGGAAAATGAGAAAAGCTGGCGAACTGAAGATGAAATACGCACTAAAATTCTCGAAATTTGGCAGGCAATGCAGACCTGTATCCAAAGCGGATTAGAGCATGAGGGAGTTTTAGAGGGAGGGCTAAATGTAAAACGTCGAGCTAAAAATATTCATCAACGGTTGTTAAGAAAAGAAAATCAAAATTTGATTGAGACGACCTTTAATGCAATGGAGTGGGTCAACTTATTTGCCCTCGCAGTTAATGAAGAAAATGCCGCAGGTGGTAGAGTGGTAACAGCACCAACCAATGGTGCAGCAGGGATTATTCCAGCAGTTTTATCCTATTATGTAAATTTTTCAAAAGATGAGTCTGAAGATACCATCGTAAAATTCTTTTTAAGCGCAGCAGCAGTTGGAATTTTATGTAAATTGAATGCTTCTATTTCTGGTGCAGAAGTTGGATGTCAGGGCGAGGTTGGTTCAGCATGTGCAATGGCTTCGGCTGGTTTAGCAGAAATTTTAAATGGAACACCTGAGCAAGTTGAACATGCTGCTGAAATTGGTCTAGAGCATAATTTAGGCTTAACGTGCGATCCTATAGGTGGTTTGGTACAAGTGCCGTGTATTGAGCGAAATGCAATTGCTGCGGTAAAAGCGATTAATGCAGCGCAAATGGCATTACATGGCGATGGCAAACATCATGTGTCTTTGGATAAAGTCATACAAACTATGAAAGAAACAGGTAAAGACATGTCAGATAAATATAAAGAAACCTCCAAAGGTGGTTTAGCTGTCAATTCGATTGAATGTTAAACCTGCGCTAATAAACTATTAGAGTTAAATGAATGCCTTGCAGAATGGGTGGTACAAACCATCCTTTTTTATTTGACAATAAGCATTGTCATAAATAGTATAAAATCGATTCGAATATTACGGATGACTAAAATGGAAATAAAAAAAATCACATTACCCACCCGCCAAATAGAAGTAGAAGTGTACGCACCTAAAGAAACATCGGGGGCAGTACCATCAATTTTATTGCTACACGAGTTATTCGGTATTCTTGATGTTTATCGTGAGGATGCCCAAGATTTAGCTGATCGCGGCTATCTCGTTTATGTACCTAATTTGTTTGATGGTGGTGCAGTCAAATATTGTATCCGTGCGATGGTGAGTAAAGCGGGGCGAAGTAATGCTGCTGATAGTGGAGTAAATCAAGAGATTCATGTTTTATTGGATGCTTTGAAATCCGATCCACGCTCAAATGGGCGTTTAGGCATGTTGGGACAATGTTTAACAGGTGGCTATGTGATTCAAATGGCCAAACGTGAAGATATGTTAGCTCCTGTGGTTTATCATCATTCTTTAGGAATAGAGGGCGTTGGTGTACCGAAAAAAGAATCCTTAGATGATATTCGAATTTTGCAAGGACATTGGGCGAATGTCGATCCATTTTGTCCAAAATCGAAAAGAGAAAAGTTGATTCAGCAATTAGGCGATCGAGTTGAAGCCTATACCTACAATATGCCGCATGGTTTCAGAAGTGTAAGCCGCGGCATGCCTGAGGCCAAAGTCGTATGGCAACGTACAGTTGATTTTTTTGATCGAGAGTTAAAACAAAATACTGTATAAATGATATGCTTAGCCGTTATTATGTATAAATATTTATTCATTTATAGAAATAAAATGAGAGGGGCTAATGTCATATAAATATGAGTATGCAGGTTTCTGGATACGAGTGGGTGCAGCAATTATTGATTCGATTATCGTGGCAGTCGCTCTAATACCAATTATGATGATTATTGCACCTAATGTGAGTAATAATTTTTCGGGTTGGACTTGGGCTGATTGGCTAGGTCAAATTCTCAGTGCTATTTTTTATATCTTTTGTTGGATTAAATTTGCGGGAACACCTGGTAAACGTTTATTACGTTTAAAAGTATTGGATGAGCAAACAGGAAATAATGTTACTGTTGGGCAAGGAATTATTCGCTATATTGGTTATATTCCAGCCACTTTAGTTTTATTTATTGGTTTGATCTGGGTCGCTTTTGATCCTAAAAAACAGGGTTGGCATGACAAAATGGCTAAGACAGTTGTGGTAAAAGAGCTTTAGAAAGTTGTTTAATCAAATTTAAAATCGTCCTCTGTGGCGATTTTTTTATTTCTAGATCATTAAAAAATAGATTGAGAAGCATTGTCTCATAAATGGTATATAAGTCTTTTCGTGTTTCAAATAGAATAAAATCAAATTGATAAAAATGAGAACAGTATGAGTTCAGAGGCACACTCAATCAGTTTAATTGCGCCTGTAGTTTTATTAGCTGCGGCTGTTATCGCCGTACCCATTTTTAAGCGTATTGGATTAGGGTCCGTATTAGGATATTTAATTGCAGGCCTTATCATTGGCCCATTTGGTTTTGCTTTTTTTCATGATTCTACTTCGATTTTACATATTGCGGAACTTGGTATCGTGATGTATCTATTTGTGATTGGCTTAGAAATGCAACCGTCACATTTATGGAGTCTTAGACGTGAAATCTTTGGTTTAGGCACATTACAGATTGTTGCTTGTGCTTTGGCTTTAACAGGTGTCGGCTTACTCTTTGGTTTTCAATGGCAAGTTGCATTTATTGGGGCGGCTGGTTTTGTTTTAACCTCAACTGCAATTGTGATGCAGCTATTGGGTGATCGTGGTGATATTGCACAACCGCATGGACAAAAAGTTGTTGCAATACTTTTATTCGAAGATTTACTGATTGTTCCGTTATTGGCGATTGTTGCATTCATGGCGCCAAATCATGTGGTCGAAACTACATCAGCGCGCTTAGAAAATATTGGGATTGGTTTAATTGCCATCGCAGGTTTAATCGCTGCGGGTTATTGGCTACTGAATCCACTATTCAGACTCTTGGCAGCAGCTAAAGCGCGGGAGGTGATGACAGCCGCGGCACTTTTAGTCGTATTAGGTGCAGCATTGTTAATGCAGGTCAGTGGTTTGTCGATGGCGATGGGCGCTTTCCTTGCAGGTGTATTGTTATCAGAGTCAACCTTTAGACATCAGATTGAAGCAGATATTGAACCATTCAGAGGCATCTTATTAGGACTATTTTTCCTTGGTGTGGGGATGTCTTTAGATTTATCTGTGGTACAACAGAACTGGCAGCTGATCGTAAGTGGCGTTTTGGCCATGATGTTTGCCAAAGCCCTGATGATTTATGTTGTTGCACGTGTGACCAAAAGTTCGCATACAGAAGCTTTGGATCGAGCTTTATTGATGGCACAGGGCGGTGAGTTCGCTTTTGTACTTTTTGCCGCGGCTGTGAGTGCTCAGGTCATTGATAATACGGTCAAGTCCAACCTAACGGCCATTGTTGTTTTATCAATGGTGCTAACACCGATTCTTGGTGTGGTATTTAAACGATTTACTCAAAGTAAAAACGAAGTCTCGTTGGAAAATGTCAATGTTGCTGAGGGACTTAGTGGTCGTATTTTGTTGATCGGCTTTGGTCGTTTCGGGCAGGTAGCTAGTCAGTTATTATTGGCCAGAGGTGTTGATGTCACCATTATCGATAATGACATTGATATGATCCAAAACGCAGAAAAGTTTGGTTTTAAAATCTATTATGGTGACGGATGTCGTTTAGATATTTTACATGCGTCAGGTGCTTCAACAGCTGAAGCAATTGTTGTCTGTGTAGATAGCAAGGAAACAACTAATCGTATCGTTGAACTGGTTACACATGAATTTCCTTTAGTAAAGCTATTAGTTCGCTCATATGATCGTGAACATTCTTTGCACTTAGTGAAACAAAAAGTGGATTATATGATTCGTGAGACCTTTGAATCTGCAATCAAATTTGGTGGAGTGATTTTGGAGCGTCTTGGTGTTGATGAGGACGAAGTAAAACGAATCAGTGATGAAATTCGTGAGCGGGATGAAGAGCGTTTTGAGACAGAAATTGCCACAGATGATGTTTATGCGGGGGTAGGTTTACAATATTCACATAGTCATCCTCGCCCAACTTCACCTTTATTACGCCCAAAACAAGCTGGTCGTATCTTAAATGATGAAGAGGCGCAGAAGGATTTGGAAGGTAAATAGAGCGTATTTTCTAAATAAGCCTTAGGGTCTGTTGACATTTCAGCCATGCATTGTGTTATAGGTTAAAACGACACAAACAAGGCATGAAACGCAGGCAATGGCGCCCCCCTTGTCAAGTTTCATAACGAAGTTTGAGGAAGTTTTAGCCATAACCCTTCGGGACAGGGGTATTTTTTGCCGCTACTGCGTTATGTCTTGCTCATTTAGAATGACTAAATTTCACAAAACATGCCTTGTATCATCTAAAAAACACCCACTGTCGCAATGAGAGCTGAAAGCTCGCAAGGTGAAACGTCAACAGACCCTAATATCTAAGGCTTATTTTTTGCTTTAAATCGAAATAAGATTAGTACGAAAATTCCAAGCAATAATCCCCAAAATGCTGAGCCAATACCCCAAAATTGAACACCTGATGCGCTGCATAGGAAGGTCAGTAAAGCGGCTTCACGTTCTTCGACATTTGAAAATGCGACTGCTACGTTGTGGCTAATTGTTGCAAATAAGGCAATTCCTGCAAGTGCGACAATAAAAATTTGTGGGAACGACATCAGTAGACTGACTAGAGTTGAGGCAAAAAGCCCCATTAAAATATAAAACAAACCACAACTAATCCCCGCTATATAACGTTTGCTTGGATCAGGATGTACTTGGTCATCTAAACTTACTGCTGCGCTGATAGCTGCTAAATTAACGGAAAAACAGCCAAAAGGAGCAAAAACAGTGTGTGCAATACCCGTCCAACCAACCAGTTGATTCACATGTGGTTGATAACCATAACTTTGAATCATTGCAATACCTGGTAAATTTTGTGAAGTCATATTGATCACAAACAACGGTAAGGCAAGTCCAAGAATGGCAGACCAAGAAAATGAAGGTTGCATCCACACAGGTTGTGTCAAAGACCATGTGATTGCATGAAGTTCAAAATCAATGAATAGAGGGCAGATGATAGCCCCTACAATAACAGTAAGAACAATACTGTAACGTGGGAATAAACGCTTTGATACAAGATAGATCACTAACATACTTAGAATAAAACCAAGCTGCGTTTCTAAACTGCTGAAAATTTGTATTCCAAATTTTAATAAGATACCCGCTAGCATTGCGCAGGTCAGGCTTTGGGGGATATGAGCCAATAATTTTTGGAAAATACCTGAAAAGCCAACGACAGCAATTGCAATCCCACAAATAAGAAAAGCACCTATAGCTTCATATAAGTCGTAATGTCCTGTAGATGCAATAATCAAGGCAATACCTGGCGTTGACCATGCGGTTGCAACAGGATACTTATATTTCCAAGATAAAATTAATCCAGATAGACCAATTGCAAGCCCAAGCGCCCAAAACCAAGAATTAATTTGAGCAGTATTTGCACCCAAAGATTGGGCGCCTTGGATCACCAGTACGGCTGAGACACTAATTCCGATAAGAAAAGTAATAAAGCCAGCAAAAACCGCGGGAATCGAGAAATCTTGGAGGAGACGTTGCATCTATGCATCTAAACTTGATTAAAATTTGTTGAAAAGTATATCGTTAATTATCAATTAATCGAAGTATTTAGGCGATTGAATAAACTGATCAAATTTGAAAAATTGAAACTAAGAAATGGTTGAAGTAGCAAGTCTTAAACCAAATCCAAAAAATAAAAGCCCAACTAAACAAATACCACTAGCTGCAAGTTTATAATTATGTTTAAAGAAGTTAGCAAGCTTTACACCTGAAAAAATTAAAGCGGTTAAATAACTAAAACTAATGATTTGTAGAATTATTGCTAAGATTAAAAAACTTAATGCAGGGTAAGCGTAATTGGGTTCTACGAATTGAACAAAAAAAGAAAGGAAGAATAAAATTGCTTTGGGATTAAGCAGACTAATACTAAGTGCTGTACGGTAAGGATGAACTTTATCTAATTGTGGTAAATCAGCCATTTCAGCATGTTGCGTTGGTCGACTCCATGTTTGAAAAGCACTTTGCAATAACTTAAAGCCTAAATCTGCGAGGTAACAAGCACCAGATAATTTTAAAACGATAAATAAAATCGGAAATGCTTTTAATAGTGAAGCTGCGCCTAATACAGTACAAATAATTAAGATAAAATCGCCTGTAAATACGCCACAAGCAGCGGCATAACCAGTTCGTATACCGTAACGTGATGCCACTGACATCACATATATAGAGTTAGGTCCGGGTAATAACACGATCAAGATTGTACCAATAATATACGTGGTTAAATCTGTTATGCCGAACACGTTAAACTCATTAAAAAAACCGATTTTCGCTAATATAGCAAAAATCGGTTTTTATAGGTGAAAATTCGACTAATTATGCTTTGATTTCAGCATCAATACCAAAAGATTGACGTAGCAATAAACTCAGTTGATCACGTGCTTTGATAAAGCCATCGATTCCGCCTTGTAGCAATTGGAATGCCATCAAATCTTGTTCAAGTTCAGCTTTGAAACTTTCTTTGGTTTGAGCTGGACGTTCGATTTTTTCTGCTTGTTCCGCCACTTCAACTGACAACTGAGCTTTAACAGGCTTTTGATCTTGTTCCAGTTGCGACAACAGGCTTGGTGCAATTGTCAATAAATCACAACCTGCTAAACCTAGAACTTGCGCCGTACTACGGAAACTTGCGCCCATCACTTGAGTTTGAATACCTTGCTGTTTGTAATAATTATAGATCTGCTTAACAGACAGTACACCTGGATCTTTTTCAATTGGATATTGCTCGACACCTTCAGCTTTTTTATACCAATCTAAGATACGACCAACAAATGGAGAAATCAGAGTGATTTTTGCATCTGCACAAGCTTGGGCCTGATGTAAACCAAATAACAAAGTGAGGTTACAAGGAATACCTTCTGCTTCGAGGACTTTCGCCGCCTGAATACCTTCCCATGTCGACGCGATCTTGATCAAAATACGTGATTGAGCAATGCCATAGCCTTGGTAGAGTTTAGAAAGCTCACGTGCTTTGGCAATCGTTGCTTCAGTATTATAAGAAAGAGAAGCATCAACCTCTGTTGAAACTCGACCATCAATTAGTTTTAAAATTTCAACGCCAAATTTGACTGTTAAAATATCAATGGTACGTTCAATCAGTGCATCATTTTGATAGCCTTCCTGTTTTGCTTGTGTATAAGCGTCTTCAATCAGCTGTTTGCTTTCTGGCTGTTCTGCTGCGGCAGTAATCAATGAGGGGTTGGTTGTTGCATCTAGTGGACGAAATTTTTCAATCGCCTCTAGGTCGCTACTATCAGCTACAACAGTTGTTAGATTCTTTAATTGGTGTAATGCAGTTTCAGTCATTGATATAGCGTTCTTAATAAACAAAATTACGGATAACTTCTTTATAACATAAACTGTGTGAAATCAAAGCATGGCATTGCCGCATTTATTTATGCAATAGAATGCTTTTTATTTATTCGTTTGTTGACGTTGAGTTCTGATATGTTTAATCAGAAATCTTGCTGCTGCACCAAGTTCGCTTTCACGACTCCAAACAAGATCGACGTAGTATTCAAACTTAGGCGTGAAATCATAAAGTTCCAAAATTTTTAATTTCTTTTTCAGTTCAGGGTTTTCATTAAACATTTCTAAAGGTAAAACACCCCAACCCAAATTTCGGACAATCATCATGCATGCAGAATGATGATTATCGGTGCGCCAATAATCTTTAGAATAAAGTAATTCTGGCTTAATTGTATTATCACGACTCGCGACTACGATTTGTCGAGTTTGAATCATTTGTTCAAAAGAAACTTCTTGAAGTTGTGCAAGCGGATGAATATTTGAAACAACAGGAACGAGAGCTTCTCGTTTTAATTCCACAAATTGTTCGCGGCTGTCCAAATGCTCTCTCTCAAACATCAGTGCGAGTTGTGCGGACTGATCGAGCAACATTTGCAAAGCATCTTCTTGAGGTGCAGACACGATATTAATTGCAAGACTCGGGAAATGTTGCTCAAGTAGGGTGATGTAATCTGTCCAATTGGTATGCAGTAACTCAGAAACCACCACAATATTAAGTGTAGATTCTAAACCCGTACTTAAAGCATGAGCATGTTGCTTCCACTGATTCATTTCAATCAGTAATTGCTGTGTTTTCTCATATAAAGCCCATGCTTCATCTGTTGGTTTTGGTTCACGTCCAATACGCTCAAATAAATTTAGATCGAGGTCAATTTCTAAATTGGCGATGGACATACTTACTGCTGAAGGGACTTTGCCTAGCTTACGTGCAGCAGCAGAGAATGAACCTGTTTCAATGACGGTTTGAAACATGAGAAGTTGTTCTTGATTTATATTCATCTGTCAAAAAAACTGAAAGAACCTGATTGGATTAATCAAAATTATAAAAATAAAATGCGTAATATCCAAACAAGAGAGTGTTTAAAAATGTTGATTTCCAAAAGAAGACTCGTTCATGCGATTAGCTATGAAGTGATTTTATTGGTCATCATCGCAATTGCGTTAAGTTTTATTTTTAGTATGCCATTAGAGGTTACTGGTATTTTAGGTACAATTATGGCGGTCATTTCGGTCATCTGGAATATGATCTTCAACCATTATTTCGAAAAAATAGAACATAAATATCAATGGCAAAGAACGATTCGTATACGTATTCTTCATGCGATTGGATTTGAGGGCGGTTTAATGCTCGCAACCATTCCAATTATTGCTTATATGATGAATATGTCGTTCATTGAAGCTTTGATTTTAGATTTTGGTTTAACGATGTGTATTTTGGTGTATACGTTTATCTTCCAATGGTGCTATGACATTGTTGAGGGACGTTTCTTTCCAAATGCAAAATTTGCATCTTAATGATTAATAAAGCACCTTGGATAATTTGATCGAGGTGCTTTTTATATTGTATTTGATTGATTAGCGATGGCTTGGTTCAACTTGCTATTTGGTTTTTGATAGCGAAATTCAAGTATGTAAATGTCATATCTAAATAAAGGATAAGGGGGTTACTAAATAGAGTGATGCAAAAATAAAATAGCCTAAGCATATTTAAAACTTTTAAATGAAACTGATTTTCTACTTCAACTAAAAAACATCATGCTAAAATAGGGTACTTATCTTTTTAGATTGCATGATTTTCTCTATGTTTCAACAAGAAATCTCTCAATTAAACTTACAACAATTCAAAGCGGGCGAAAAACGCTGGATTGGTTCATTACTCGGATCATCAGCAGCACTATTATTTAAAGAAATTGCTACGCAGAATTCTAATCTATATGTGATTGTCGCAAGAAATAATCAGCACCTTGCTCAACTTGAAAGTGAACTTGAGTTCTATGGTATCAAGCCAACGATTTTTCCTGATTGGGAAATTTTGCCTTATGACCGTTTGTCTCCACATCAGGATATTGTGTCTGAGCGTTTAGCACTTCTTTCCAATATGCCACAAAAGGGCATTTTGCTGATTGCTGCAAGTACTTTAGCGCAACGTGTAGCACCATATTCGTGGGTTGTGGGCGAACACTTTGATATTAAAGTCGGTCAAAAGCTTGATTTAGAAACACAGAAAAAGCAACTGGTACAAGCTGGCTATCGCTTGGTTGACACGGTTTATGATCATGGTGAGTTTGCAGTTCGTGGCAGTATTATGGATATTTACGCATCTGGACAAGACCAGCCGATTCGTATCGACTTATTTGACGATGAAATTGAGAGCTTAAAATTCTTTGATCCAGAAACGCAACGTACTACGGAATCCCTAAAAAACTTCACTGTTTTACCTGCAAAAGAATTTCCACTTAAGGAAGGACGCTCTACATTTCGAGATCGTTATGCTGAAAGCTTCCCAACAGCCAATCCAAAGAAAAATCCAATTTATCAGGATGTGCTAGAGGGGATTGCAACCCCTGGTTTAGAATTTTATCTACCATTATTTTTCGATAAGAAATTGATGGAATCACAAAGTACGCTTATGACGTACCTACCAAAGAATTGCGTTGTCATTACAAATAATGAAATTGAAGATGAGCTGATTAATTTCTGGAAAGAAGTTGTGCGTCGATATGAAGATCGTCGTCATAATATTGATCAACCAATTCTTCCGCCAGAAGATTTATTTTTAATGCCAAATCACGTATTGCAGGCACTCAACCAATTTCCTCGTATTTTAGCCTCTTCAGACGCATTTGATGCCAAATCAGGTGTGTTGAATCTTGCTGCTGAACAACCACCCAAATTAGCAGTTGATCCTAAAAAAGAACAACCTTTTGAAGCGGTCAAACATTATATTGATCAAGCTAAGCATCCTGTTTTACTTGTCGCCGAGAGTGCTGGCCGCCGTGAGACCTTAAAAGATGCACTACGTTCTGTATTAGGAGACATTCAGAATGTAGAAAGTTTTGCACAATTTCAAAAAGATCAATTACAGGTTGCGATTACCAGTGCACCTTTAGATCGTGGCTTGCTGCTCACAGGTCAATTATCTGTTATTTCTGAAAACCAACTTTATGAGCATCGTGTGGTACAACGCCGCCGAAAACGCCAACAAGAAGTTTCAGAAGAGTTTTTAATTCGCAGTTTAACTGAGCTGAGTATCGGAGCGCCTGTAGTACATATTGATCATGGTGTTGGACGTTATGCGGGTCTGATTACATTAGAAATTGATCAGCAAGATCACGAGTTTTTGCAGCTCGATTATGCCGATGGTGCAAAAGTTTATGTGCCTGTGACCAATTTGCATCTGATCAGTCGATATAGTGGTGGTGATCCAGACCTTGCACCATTACATAAACTCGGCACGGATACTTGGAGTAAAGCGAAACGCAAAGCGCTTGAACAAATTCATGATGTTGCTGCTGAGCTGCTGCATATTCAAGCTCGCCGTCAATCTAAACCTGGTTTTGCGTTTGAGTTGGATCATACTGGTTATATGCAGTTTTCCAGTGGTTTTGCCTATGAAGAAACACTGGATCAAGCCAATGCAATTGAAGCAACTTTGCATGATATGCAACTTGCCAAACCGATGGATCGTTTGGTCTGTGGTGATGTTGGCTTTGGTAAAACTGAAGTAGCAATGCGCGCTGCCTTTGTTGCGGTTCAAAATGGAAAACAAGTTGCTGTACTTGTTCCAACCACACTTTTAGCTCAGCAGCATTATGAGTCTTTCAAAGATCGTTTTGCCGATACCGCGGTTCGAATTGAAGTGCTTTCTCGTTTTGGTAGCAATAAAACCCATTTGAAAACGATCGAAGATTTAGCTGAGGGCAAAGTCGATATTGTGATCGGAACACATAAAATTCTGCAAGAAAGCATTCAGTTTAAAAATTTGGGTTTGATGATTGTTGATGAAGAACATCGTTTTGGTGTTCGAGATAAAGAACGCATCAAAGCACTACGTGCAGATGTCGATATGCTTACGCTTACTGCTACACCGATTCCGCGTACGCTAAATATGGCATTCTCAGGAATGCGAGATTTATCGATTATCGCGACTCCACCTGCACGCCGCTTAGCAGTAAAAACATTTGTACAAGAGCATACAGATGATTCTGTGAAAGAGGCAATTCTGCGTGAGTTGTTACGTGGCGGTCAGGTGTATTTCTTACATAATGAAGTCGATACGATTGAACGAGCAGCGGAAAACATTCGTAACCTTGTGCCTGAAGCGCGTGTTGCAGTTGCACATGGTCAGATGCGTGAACGAGAACTCGAGCAAGTGATGCAACAGTTCTATCATAAAGAATACAATGTCTTGGTCTGCTCGACGATTATTGAAACTGGGATTGATGTTCCAAATGCCAATACCATTTTAATTGAACGGGCTGACAAACTTGGTTTAGCACAGTTGCATCAACTACGTGGTCGTGTTGGACGTTCACATCACCAAGCTTATGCCTATTTATTAGTTCCATCCATTAAACATCTCAAAGGTGATGCTGAAAAACGTTTAGATGCAATTCAACGTGCTTCGACTTTGGGCGCTGGTTTCATGCTGGCAACCGAAGATTTGGAAATTCGTGGCGCAGGTGAGTTACTTGGTGAACAACAAAGTGGTTCAATGCAAGCGATTGGCTATAGCTTGTATATGGAAATGTTGGAAAAGGCGACCAAAGCGATTCAAAAAGGTAAAACACCAAACTTTGATGCACCATTGTCACTTACTGCTGAAATCAACCTGCATATGCCAGCATTGATTCCTGACGATTATTTGGGTGATGTACATCAGCGTTTACTCTTTTATAAGCGCATTAGTAATACAGATACACAAGAGAAGCTTGATAATATCCGTATGGAATTGATCGATCGCTTTGGTATTCCTCCGCAACCAGTGAAGCAATTATTCAGTGTGCATCAAGTTCGTTTGCGAGCAGAGCAATTAGGCATCACCAAAATTGATATCAATAGTAATGGTGGTTACATTGAGTTTGCACCTGATACGCCAGTTCAAGCGATGAGCATTATTCAACTCATGCAAAAGAATCCAACCTACTATCGTATGGAAGGCGGTCAGCGCTTAAAAGTCATGGTGCAATTGGCTGAGTATGATAAACGCATCCAATTTATTGTTGATTTGCTGAATAAGCTTCTTACTGAATTACATAGTTAGTGGAAAAGTATATTTTTGCCGCTTAAATGATCAAGATGTGTGGTCTTTAGCCAATGAATAGTCATTTGGTCTGATGTATATGTAATAAATGAGGAAAATCATTGTTATTTGTAATCAAACAGGTTACTAATAATATTCACATCAAAACTGATGTGATAGTATTGATCATCATTATTCTGCATCATTTATAAAGATATGTTTAGTTTGCATCCACAACTTGCTCAAGATACATTTTTTGTAGGCGACTTTCCGCTTTCAACATGTCGTTTAATGAATGATATGCAATTTCCTTGGTTGATTCTTGTGCCGCGTGTACCAGGAATCACTGAGTTATATGAACTTAGCCAAGCAGATCAAGAGCAGTTTTTGCGTGAATCAAGCTGGTTATCTAGCCAACTTTCACGTGTGTTCCGTGCAGATAAGATGAATGTTGCCGCTTTAGGTAATGTTGTACCTCAACTTCATTTTCATCATGTTGTACGTTACCAAAATGATGTTGCTTGGCCGAAGCCAGTTTGGGGAACTCCAGCTGTACCTTATAGCAGTGATGTTCTTGCTCATATGCGCCAGACTTTGATGCTTGCACTACGTGGTCAAGGCGATATGCCATTTGATTGGCGTATGGACTGATTTAGACAACAGAATAAAAACAGTCTTCTATAATAAGGAAGGAGCTAAGGGTGCCACTAGATAGGTTGATTGATAAAGAACCTAGACAGTTCGCATATTTTCATCGGCTGATGGGATATTCGATACTGTCGCTGATATTGGTAATTTATACATTTACCTCTTCAAGTGCTAATCATCAACTTTACATCCTTCCTCTATTATTTGTTTTTTTTCTGTTTTGTCCAAAGTTAGAAAAATGGTTACAGTACAAATTTGATAAAAACACAGAAAAAAATGTTCTCTTTGCTTGTGAAGCAGTCATTGTTGCAATCGTTTTAGCTGGGTTACATTTAAGTTTAGTTCCAACATTTACAATCTTATTTGCATTACTTTACGTTGGTCTCAATAATAAAATCACATTACCTGTTGCTTGTTTGATTGGGCTAATCGGTGTTTTAACTTTCTATTTCTGTACATTCTTCATTTTTGGTGCGGAAGAATATTTTGAGCCAACGAATCCAGAACTGACCGTCGTCAGTTTACTGGGTTTGATGATGTTTATTGTGATTGGAAACTACTATCAGCATCGTCGTATCAATATTCTTGGTCAACAACGTCAGCATTATCATAACCAAATGACGCGTTATATTGCTTTTGCAAATCAATTGAGTCGATATGCACCACTGCAATTATGGCAGTCAATTATGCGTGGTGAGGCTGAAGCCAAGATTGAATATAAGCGTAAAAAATTAACAATCTTCTTTTCAGATATTCAAGGTTTTACTGAGCTTTCAGAAACACTAATCCCAGATGATTTAGCTTTCTTACTCAATGATTATCTCAGTCATATGACAGAGATAGCGAAGCAGTATGAAGCGACTGTCGATAAGTTCATGGGTGATGCGATTCTGATCTTTTTTGGTGATCCAAACTCGCAAGGTGTTGAGCAAGATGCAAAATCTTGTGTAGAAATGGCGATTGCGATGCGTCAGCAAATGAAGCTATTACGTGAACGTTGGAAGAAGATGGGTTATCCAGCATTACATATCCGTATGGGTGTAAGTACAGGGTATTGCCACGTTGGAAACTATGGTGCTTCACATCGTATGGCTTATACCATCGTTGGGCGTGATGTGAATCTCGCTGCACGCTTACAATCAGCAGCAGAAGTTGATGAAATTCTGATTGCTGATGACACGCATCAGCTGATTAAAAATGAATTTCTTTGTGTTCCTAAAGTACCGATTTATTTAAAAGGGATTCAAGGTCCTGTCAAAACTTGGCAGGTTATGGAGAAGTTTACTGGTAAGAAGTCAGATACACAAAAATGGTTCGACTTTGAATATAAAGGATTCCATTTAGTGCTGAACTTAGAAGAAGTACAGAACTATGAATATCCAGAATTGGTCGAAATTTTGGAGAAAATGATCCAGCGTATTAAAACTCAGCAAAAAATTACTAATGCTCAGGGCATTCCAAAATTAACGCTTGATGATGAGATTAGACAATAAGCTAGATTTATTTTTGAATAAAAAAACTCCTCAAAGTATGAGGAGTTTTTTTATAACTAAGCGAATATAGGCTTAGTGGTTTTCTGAAGCATGGTTAATGGTGTATTTAGGAATTTCAATTTCTAAATCTTCATCAACAATTTCAACTTGGCAAGATAGGCGAGAGTCTGGCTCTAAACCCCAAGCACGATCAAGTAAATCAGCCTCTACGTCATTCATTTCATCTAGGCTGTCAAAACCTTTGCGAACAACAACATGGCAGGTCGTACATGCCGCAGACATATCACAAGCATGTTCAATTTTAATACCTTGCTTAAGTAAGCTTTGGCATAAATTGGCATTCTTTTCGACTTCAAATTCTGCACCTTCAGGGCAAATTTGAGCATGAGGAAGAACTTTAATACGTGGCATATTGATCACCTATACCTTTAATTTGAGTTTGACCAATCTTCAAGTTTTGTACCTTTTAAGGCATGGTCAATATGTCGATTCATACGAAGCGCTGCAAAAGCATCGCTATGAACTTTAAGCTCTTGAACAGCATGTTCAATTGCCTCTAGTTCATTAGTTTTAAGTCGAGCTTTCAATGCTTCTGCGGCTAAAATAAGATCTCGTGCTTGTTGCTGAGAAAGTAGATCAGTATCGGCTTTTAATGCTTGCTCTAAGGCTTCTAACTCGCGTTGAGCTTCAACTTTAGTTTCTTGCAAATGACGAAGATGTTTATCTTCCTCTGCATGCTGGAAACCTTCTACTAGTAAACGTTCAGTATCCGCTGTTGATAAACCATAAGATGGTTTGATATCAATCTGTGCTTGCACTCCAGAAGTGGTTTCTTTTGCCGATACTGTAAGCAAACCATCAGCGTCAACTTGGAATGTCACTTCGATACGTGCTTGACCAGCTGTCATTGGGGGAATGCCGTGTAATACAAAGCGACCCAACGAGCGACAGTGTTCAACCAAATCACGTTCACCTTGTACCACATGGATTAACATTGCTGTTTGACCATCTTGATAAGTGGTGAATTCTTGGCGGCGAGCAACAGGAATTGCTGTATTGCGAGAGATTAAGCGTTCAACTAACCCCCCCATAGTTTCTAAGCCAAGAGATAGTGGGGTAACATCAAGCAATAATGAGCCGTCTTGGCTGTTGCCAATCAGTTGATTTGCCGTAATAGATGCACCAATCGCGACAACTTCATCTGGATTAATTGTACATAATGGTTCACGCTTAAATAACTCACGTACTACTTTTTGAACGGCGTAAGAACGAGTTGAACCACCCACTAAAACAACATGCTCAATCTCATCAAGTTCAAGTTTTGCATCACGTAATACGCGTTTGCAAACACTCATTGTCTTATCAAGAGCAACTTGAATAATTGATTCAAAAGTTGGACGGTCTAAAGTAAGACGGTCATCTAATAGTTTTAACTCGGCAGATTCATGATCCGTTAAATATTCTTTGGCTTGGCGGGCAGCAACAACAAAGACAGCATATTCTTCATCACTTAATGTATCGATATTGAGTTGTTTCTTTGCCCATTTTACGATTAAACGGTCAAGGTCATCGCCACCTAACGCAGTGTGTCCACCTGTCGCTAAAACCTCAAATACACCTTGGGAAAAACGTAGGATAGATACATCAAATGTACCGCCACCTAAATCATAAATCACATAGTTGCGATCAGTGCTTAGATTGGTTTCTTGATCCAAACCATAGGCAACCGCAGCGGCTGTAGGTTCATTTAATAGGCGTAAAACGTTTAAACCAGCAAGTTGAGCTGCATCACGCGTTGCTTGACGTTGTGCTTCATCGAAGTAAGCAGGAACTGTAATGACAGCACCATTTACAGGATTGTTTAAACTTGCTTCAGCGCGATCTTTAAGTTGTTTTAAAATCTCAGCAGAAATTTCAACAGGCGTTTTACGACCAGCAGCAGTTTCAAATGCTGGCATCTCATTTTCTGCGCCAACAAGTATATACGGATGCTGAAATTTAATATCTGCTTGTGAACGACCCATAAAGCGTTTTACAGAAACGACAGTATTTTTTGGGTCAGTCATCATAAACGGTTTGGCTTCATAGCCAAACGTTGTTGAATCCTTTGCATAGTGAACAATAGATGGCAATAAAACGCGATCTTTGTCATCTTGTAGAACTTTCGGTTTTCCCGATAGCACTGTCGCCACTAAAGAGTGGGTTGTTCCTAAGTCAATGCCAATCGCAATACGATGTTCATGCGGGGCAGTCGATTGACCAGGTTCAGCAATTTGCAAAAGTGCCATGCGTGAGGTATCCCTTGAAAATAATTGGTAATAGCGGATTAAAAATCATCATCTAGATCGAAGCTTTCTTCTTCGTCTAGTATGCGATCTTCAGCCTTATCAATATCATTCATAACACGTTGGAAAAAACGCAGTTTACGAACAGTATCACGTGCTTCAGCCCAATCTTCGTCCGCAAAATCAATTTTAAACTCACGTACTAGACCATCAACCCATTGTTGCACTTCAACTTTTAATGTGTGCAATTGCGCTGAAGATGTTGCTTCATCCAATTGTTCACGCATTTCAAGTGCAGATTGTAAGAACTCAAAATCATTAATTGATTGGTCAAGATGGTGGTCTTGTTTCTTTAAACCAAGTAAATATGCAGCGCGACTATCAACTTGTGAAAGCACTTTGAAGGCTTGATTGATTTCGCTTGACTTAATCAGTGCTTGATCTTTGTCGGTTGCTTTGTCAGGGTGATATTGCTGTTGCAAACTTAAAAATTGTTTTTTTAAAGCTGCTAAATCTATATCGAGTGCTTCGGGTAATTGGAACAACTCAAAATGATTCATGGGAGATGAATTCCGCTATTGATAAATACGTTAAAACAGTGCGGAACACACTGTTTTGACGAAAAGAAAGAGGGTGGGAGTGGATTAAACAGTAAATGATTCACCACAACCACATTCACCTTTTTGATTTGGGTTGTTAAATTCAAAACCTTCATTGAGACCATTTTTGACATAGTCCATCTCTAAACCATCGAGATAAACTAGGCTTTTAGGGTCAACGAAAACTTTAACACCGAATTGTTCAAACATTTGATCATGTGTGTCGACATCATCGACAAACTCAAGTACGTAAGCCAATCCAGAACAACCCGAAGTTTTCACACCAACACGAATGCCTTCACCCTTACCTCGGTTTTGTAGGTAATTGCTGATGTGAGTCGCAGCATTTTCAGTTAAATTGATCATGAAAACTCCAATTTTGTTCGGTAATCAATTAAGCTTTTGCTTTTTTACCACGATAGTCTTCAATCGCAGCTTTAATCGCATCTTCAGCCAATACAGAGCAGTGTACTTTTACTGGAGGAAGCGCAAGCTCAGTTGCAATATCAATGTTTTTGATTGCTTGAGCTTCATCAAGTGTCTTACCTTTTAACCATTCAGTTACAAGAGAACTTGATGCAATCGCAGAACCACAGCCATAAGTTTTGAAGCGAGCTTCTTCAATTACGCCATTGTCATCGACTTGAATTTGTAAACGCATCACATCACCACAAGCTGGTGCACCGACCATACCTGTACCAACGTTTTCTGCATTTTTATCCAAAATACCTACATTACGAGGGTTTTCGTAATGATCAATTACCTTTTCGCTATAAGCCATGTCGCTTCTCCAAACCTCGGGGTCAGCCTAATATTAAATATGAGGGTTAAAACACTGTTTTCAATGAAGAGTTCAATTGAAACTACAATAAAATAATTTAGTGTTCAGCCCATTCAACTGTTGAAAGGTCGATACCTTCTTTGTACATATCCCAAAGCGGAGAAAGTTCACGAAGTTTCTCAACAGCAGCCTTGGTAAGGGTCAATACGTGGTCAATATCTGCTTCAGTGGTATATTTACCAAAACTAAAACGGATAGAGCTATGTGCTAGCTCATCAGATAAACCTAAAGCACGTAACACATAGGATGGTTCTAAGGTTGCTGAAGTACATGCTGAACCGCTTGAAACAGCAAGATCTTTTAACGCCATCATCAATGATTCACCTTCAACGAAGTTGAAGCTAACATTGAGATAGTTTGCAACGTTTTGAGTAGGGTGACCATTCAAGAACACTTGCTCAAGATCTTGGAAACCATTCCAAAGTTTGTCACGCAAGAGGCGAAGACGTTCTTGTTCTGCTTGCATAGTTTTGCCAGCAATTTCAAAAGCTTCACCCATACCAACGATTTGATGTGTCGCTAAAGTACCAGAACGCATACCACGTTCATGACCACCACCGTGCATTTGAGCTTTCAAACGAACACGAGGGCTACGGCGAACGTAAAGTGCACCAATCCCTTTAGGACCATAAATT
>NZ_DJLC01000232.1:27113-56982 GCF_002434875.1 Acinetobacter sp. UBA6526
ATCCCTTTAGGACCATAAATTTTGTGACCTGAAAAACTCATCAAGTCGATTTTCATTGTTGAAAGATCAATTTCAACTTTACCTGCTGCTTGTGCTGCATCTACGTGCAAGAATGTTTTATTAGCACGTGTTAATTCGCCAATTGCAGCAACATCAGTCACTGTACCGATTTCGTTGTTCACCATCATGAGTGATACAAGAATCGTATCTGGGCGCAAAGCAGCTTGAACCATTTCAGGTGTAATTAAACCTGTACGTGGCTCTGGCTCTAAATATGTAATATCAAAACCTTGTTCTTCAAGTTCACGGCAAGGATCCAACACAGCTTTGTGTTCGATTTTACTTGTAATGATGTGTTTGCCTTTTGAACCATAGAACTGAGCAATACCTTTCAACGCCAAGTTGTCAGATTCAGTAGCGCCAGAAGTCCACACGATTTCACGCGGATCAGCTTTGATTAAGTTTGCTACTTGCTCACGAGCATACTCAACTTTTTCTTCAGCTTGCCAACCATACGCATGTGAACGTGATGCTGGATTACCAAATGTACCTTCGAAAGTTAAGCATTCCATCATACGCTCTGCAACCTCAGGAAGTACTGGCGTAGTTGCTGCATAATCAAGATAAATTGGACGTTTCATGTCAAATACCTGTAACCGATAGAAGGGTTGAATCTAAACTTACTGAATTTTGGCGTAGTGCAACTGTTTGAACGTTGTCACGAGCAATCAGATCAGCAAGGGAGATTTTTGCGAGATAATCGGCAATATGGTGGGAGAGTTCTTGCCATAAGTCATGCGTCAAGCACATTGCACCATTTTGGCAGTTACCTTTATGGTCACAACGCGTCGCATCGACAGTTTCATTTACAGCTTCGATAATTTCTAGCACAGTGATTTCAGCGGCATTGCGTGCAAGATGATATCCACCGTTAGCACCACGAACGCTTGAAACTAACCCATGACGCTTAAGTTTCGCGAATAACTGTTCTAAATAAGCGACTGAGATGGATTGGCGTGCTGCTATTTCCGCAAGCGTGATCGTTTGTTCAGTTGGCTGCAAAGCTAAATCAAGTAGAGCAGTCACTGCGTAACGACCGCGAGTTGTAAGGCGCATGATTCGATACACATGGTTAGACTAGATGTCTAAATTTTATGAATTCCGACTAAAATAGTCAAGTTTTTTAATTGCGAATATCAACGTGAAAAGTGAAATATACTGTAATTATTGTATCCACATATTATAAACAAAAAAACCAATAAAAATAAAGCTCAATAAAGCAAAGCAAATATTGATGAAACGCTGACGTTTCTGCATGCGATGAATGCGATTTTGGTACTGTTTTACTTCAACGAGTAAAGTATTGATTTCAGAACGTTGTTGGTCAATTTTATCCAAGAGCGGGGCGATGCGTTGTTGAGATGCAACTGCTTCTGCTTCGTCATTAAAAGCATTAAACCATTGTCTCCAATTTGCGAAGATACTGGTTAATGTTAGATGTGGAATAAAGTCTAAAAACTCTTCAGATAAAGTTGAATCACCCAAAATACGCATATTGGTGATGCTACGTTGATTGTTAAACACAAATATTTTAACTAAATCAATTAGTGTGCTATTCACCTCTAAATCAATTTTTCTATCTAAGGCTTTCATATCAAACAACAAGCCTTTATCAGTAAATTGGATATAAAAATCAAAGAAAGGGATATAGCTATTGATGCGAATTGTAATTTTTTGCTCAATAAATTTTTTTGCTTGCAAACGTAAAGCGGCATCATGGGTTAGGATGAATGAGAAAAAAGTCTCTAAAACAATGATGACAATGTTTAGCAACAAATGAGGGTGCTTGTTTCTTTGTTGCGTATAACTCATAAGTCTCTTTTTCCTTACCAATCAAACAATAAAACCACAAATCTGTAAACTTGAGCATCCTTACTCAATTATTAAAAATAATTTACATGACTTTGTTGCTTTGTAGAACAGTTTTTTAAAACGATCAAGTCTTAACTTTGATATTATAAAAACATTTTTATAGTTAAATACGACATACTGTTTGTAAAGTGCTTAGGAGCATGGTTCTATGGATAACTCAAATATAGAAAATTCGAGTGAAGAAACTGAGGTAAAAACTAAGACAAAATCAAAGAGTTCTAAAAAATCTGCGCTTGATTTCAAGAAGTATACACAACAAATTTGGTTAGCTGGTTTAGGTGCTTTTTCTCGCGCTGAAGAGGAAGGAAATAAATTATTCGACTCATTGGTCAAGGTCGGCGAAGAGTTAGAATCAAAAACAGTTGATTTTGCGGATAACACAGTTGGTAAAGTCACTGAGAAAGCCAAAGAGTCTGTTACAGATACCAAAGATAAAGTTGAAAAGATTTTAGATACTGGTGTAAATCACTCTTTAAATCGCATTGGTTTAGTGACGCCAAAGGATCTTCAACATATCGAGCAACTTTTAGTGCAACTTCACATTAAAGTGGACGCTTTAATTGAAGAAAATAACCAGTTAAAAGCCAAATTGAATAAAAAGTAAAAAAAATCGTTGGCACTCGTCCGTTTATGTCGTATTTCAGTATTTATTTTTGCTAAAAGGCCTTTCTAGTATTGCGTTCTCCCCTAAAGCATTGCTATAAAGGCGTCATGGCCTTTTAAACTATAGCCTTGGATCTTAACAAACGATATTAAGAGGATATTTTTTATCATGAATAAATCAGAATTAATTGATGCGATTGCTGAAAAAGGGGGAGTATCTAAATCGGATGCTGGTAAGGCACTCGATGCAACGATTGCGTCAATCACTGAAGCACTTAAAAAGGGTGATACGGTTACTTTAGTTGGTTTTGGTACTTTTAGCGTTAAAGAACGTGCTGCACGTACTGGTCGTAATCCAAAAACTGGTGAAGAGCTTCAAATTAAAGCAAGCAAAGTACCTAGTTTCAAACCAGGTAAGGGTTTAAAAGATTCAGTTGCGTAATCTTTTTAAATCAATAAACGCACCATTTCGGGTGCGTTTTTTATTTAATGAATGAAAAAGTGAGTTTGATCCTTATTCTGCATTCATTCGCTTTTATTTTTCAGTTAAAATTGCTCCGAAATAAAATATTGGAATTCTTATGGAATCTTTTCGTACACTCATTAAGGGTTGGCTTGGCAAAGTCCTTTTAGTTTTGTTTTTGACTCCTTTAGCGCTTGTAGGTATTGAGGGATATTTTAGTGGTAGCAATAAGGCAGACGTTGCGAAATCTGTCAACGGTCAAGATATTTCTAATAAAGAATTAGAAAGTGCAACCAAGAATTATAAAGATCAGTATTTATCTATGGTTAAAGGTGATGAGTCACTTTTAAATCTACCAGTTATTCAAGACAAAGCTTTAGATGCGCTTGTGACGCGTGCCTTATTGCAACAGCAAGCTGAAAAGTTAGGTATTTCATTAAGCGATGCTCAACTTGAACAAATGTTGGCTCAACAACCAAGCTTCCAAGAAAATGGGAAGTTCTCTGAGCAACTTTATGGAAACTATTTACGTTCAGTAGGCATGACCAATCAAAGTTTGCTTGCAAGCTTACGTCAAGACCATGCATTGAAAATGATTTCATCAACGTTGATGGACTATGCATTAGTAAGTAAGTCTGATTTACAACAATTGGCGAACTTGCAAACTGAACAGCGTACTTTGCACCTAGCAAGCATCAAATTGGATGACTATAAGAAGGGCTTAACTGCGTCTAACCAAGAAATCACAGATTACTACAACAAGCATAAAGGTGAGTTTAAGCAAGTTGCTGCTGTTGATGTCGATTATGTTGTTTTAACACCTTCATTGTTGCCACAAACAAGCTTAGCTGTAACTGATGCTGATTTAAAACAAGCTTATCAAGCTTTTGTTGAAAAACAGCAGAAAGATGCTAAGCGTGAAGTGAAGCATATTTTAATTACGACTGATACTCGTGATGCTGCCGCTGCACAAAAACTTGCGAATGATGTCTATGCGAAAATTCAAGCAGGCATGACGTTTGCTCAAGCAGCAGCTCAATTCTCTGAAGATCCGAGCTCGAAAGATCAGGGCGGTTTGGTTGATGCTTATGCACCTGGTATTTTCTCTGCTGATTTTGATAATGCTGTAAATGCTTTGAAAAATGGTCAAGTTTCAAAGCCTGTGAAAACTCAGTATGGCTATCACATTATCGAAGCAAACACACAGACAGTGACTATTCCTTCATTTGAAGCTGAAAAAGCGCGTTTGACAGCTGAAGTTGAAAAAACAAAATCAGCTAATTTATTCAGCGATACTGTAAATAACTTAAATGAAATGGTTGTCGGTGGCGATTCACTTGATGCTGTAGTGCAAGAAGTAAAAGCTGCACGCGTTGAATCAGCAAAAGGTGTAACTTTGACAACGCAAAATCCTTATTTAAGTGATTTAAATGTTAAAGCTAAAATCTTTAGTGATGATGTGAAGAATGGTGATCGTAATGCGTCATCAAATATTCAATTAGCTAATGGTGATACGATCTGGATCAAAGTTCGTGATTATCATCCAGCAGGTATTAAGCCGTTAGCTCAAGCGACAGCTGAAGTTAAAGCTAAAGTTATTGAAGATAAAGCATATAAAGCTGCGAAAGCGAAGATGTCTACAATTTTGACAGACTTTAAAACACAGCCAGCAGCGCAAGTTGTTGCTAAGTCTAATGTGACTTTTGAAAATGCAGGCGTATTTGTTCGTTCTCAAGGTTTAAAACGTGAAATTGAACGAGCGGCTTTCAGTATTCCAGCTCCGACGAAAGAAGGGATGTGGTCAGCAACTACTGCGAAATTACCAAATGAATTGGTTATCGTAGCTGTATCAAATGTGAATGCGAATGTTGCTAGTGAGCTACCACAAGAACAATTGACTGAGTTGACAAAACTATATCAACAGTTCCGCGGTCAGCAGATATTAGAAGATTACACTGAATACTTAAAATCACATGCAAAGATTAAATAAGTTTAATCTAGGTATAAAAAAAGCCAGTTCAATTTGAACTGGCTTTTTTTGATCTTTTTTTATTTTTTCTGAATAAACTTTGCTTCTTCAGATTGTGGGTATTGAGTGAGTAACTTTGTGCGATATTGACCAGCTAAAGCTGCATTTTTATCGACTTCTTTAGCGATACTATAAAGTTGATAAACAGCCCGTGGTGCTTTGGCAGAGTTTGGATAGCGTGTGGCAACGATATTATAGTTTTGTTTAGCTGCTTTATAGTCAACAGGCTCTACAGCCAAATAAAATTCTGCTAGCCAAAAATATGCATTCCCGACATATATTCCATTTGGATGGTTTTTGATGAAGTTTTGCATAGGCTGGATCGCATTTTTAGCACCGCCTTGTTTGTATGCATCTAAAGCAACTGTATAAGCAGCTTTTTCGAGCTCTATTTGGTTATTTACGCTATTGTTTGCTTGTGGTTGAACAACTGGTGTTTGTACAGGTGTTGGTGTGATTGGCGCTGTCTGCTGTGTATTTGCTACTGGAGCGACCTGATTTGTGGTATTTGTTGTTGGTTCACTAGAAGCATTTTCTGGATCAGTATTTTCTTCTGGTGGATCGATTTTTTGTGATAGCAACTCTAAGCGTTGATCTAAATCAGTATAACGATTTGCTAGCTCTTTTTTGAGTTGGTCAATTGCATTTTCATGCTCTTCAAGCTGACCACGCAACTTTCGGACTTCTTCTTCAAGTTTTTGGTTCTTTTGGATTAAATCCCAATTTAAATTCGTCGCAACAGGTGAAGCATTTGTATTGTCAGCAATTTGTTGGCTTAAAGCTCTAGACTCAATAGGAACATTGGCATACAAATGCGCGCTGCTAAGCAGAGCAATGAAAAGTACAGAATGCTTTTTTAGCATGAAAACTCATCCGTAATGTTGAAAAATAAGCGATACAAGCAAGCTTTTGAGCTTGTGGCATGTTGATATGTATTTTACTTTAGTCATTAAAACAGCAACTCATTTAAATGCAATAAGCATTTACAATCTTCAAGCACTTTTGAAGGGATTTAGTTTTTGTTGTTTATAATTTATTCATATTTAATCGGCTGTAATAAAAAAATCTAGATTTTGATGAGGAATTAGACAGTTGAATAGAAAACTTAATTAAAAACAGTTACAAGACTTGCAAGTGGTCTAAAAATCTCTATACTTTGTCAGGCAATGGTAGCCCTGCTGGTAGCTTCGCAATTGTACTCTATGAACCCCGCCAGGACCGGAAGGTAGCAACGGTAGTAGAACTATGATGTGCCGAAGTCTTGCTGGTAGGGCTGCCACCAGCTATTCTTCTTCGCTCGTTCGAGCAATCGCTTTCATTATCGCATCCATACTAAATCCTCTATATTGTAAGAAGCGAATTTGCCTAGCTTTGATTTTTGGATCTTTTGCGATATCTATACCAAATTTTTTAACTTTAAGCTGATACGCTTGTTCTGACCAATCGACTTCTTTTAATTCTTCAGTAATCAGCTCTTCATCTAGTTCTTTCGCTTTTAAAGCCTGTTTGATGCGCTGTAGCCCTTTGCCTTTTCTCAATTGGCTTGCTAGGGTAAGTTCTGCGACTCTTTGATCGCTTTGATAGTTTTGCTGTGCTAATTCTGCTACTAACTCTGCAACCTCATCAGGATTGATTGCATATTGATTGAGTTTATTGCTCAGTTCGGCTTGGGAATAATCACGGCGTGTCAGAAGTGCAAAGGCGTAAGAGCGTAGTCTTGTACCTGTAAGCGTTTTGGGTTTTTCTGATTTTTCAGTATTAAACACGTTTTATTTCCTCATGAAAGAAAAACGCCCCGAAGGGCGTTTCAGCTTAGCTTTCTAAAAAGTCTGGTTCTTCTTCTTCAATATCTGTATTTTCGGCTGGCTTGTTTTTAGTCAGAAGTTGTTCTCGAATCAGCTTCTCAATTTCTTGAGCCATTTGAGGGTTTTCTTCAAAATGACGAATTACATTATTTTTACCTTGTCCAATCTTATTACCTTGGTATGAATACCATGCGCCAGCTTTTTGGACGATATCTTGTTGAACTGCGAGGTCAACCAATTCACCTAACTGATTAGTCCCTCTACCGTACATGATTTGGAATACAGCTTCTTTGAAAGGAGGCGCCATTTTGTTTTTTACAACTTTAACGCGTGTTTCGTTACCTGTAATTTCATCGCCTTCTTTTACTTGACCGATACGACGAATATCTAAACGTACAGATGCATAGAATTTGAGAGCATTACCACCAGTTGTTGTTTCTGGGCTACCAAACATCACACCAATCTTCATACGGATTTGGTTAATGAAGATCACCATACAGTTAGAGCGTTTTGCATTACCGGTAATTTTACGTAATGCCTGACTCATTAAACGTGCTTGTAAGCCCATGTGTGAATCACCCATTTCGCCTTCAATTTCGGCTTTAGGGGTTAATGCAGCAACAGAGTCGACAACGATGAGGTCAATTGCGCCAGAACGTACCAGCATATCTGCGATTTCGAGCGCTTGTTCACCATGGTCAGGTTGTGAAACCAAGAGGTTATCAATATCTACACCTAACTTACGTGCATATTCCGGATCTAATGCATGTTCTGCATCAATAAATGCACATGTACCGCCATTTTTCTGACATTGAGCAATCGCTTGTAATGTCATGGTCGTTTTACCTGATGATTCAGGACCGTAAATTTCGATGATACGGCCTTTAGGTAATCCGCCAATCCCTAATGCGATATCTAGTGTTAATGAACCTGTAGAAACAGCTTCAACTGCTTGTACAGTGTTATCGCCCAAGCGCATCACTGTATTTTTACCAAATTGCTTCTCAATTTGGCTTAACGCAGCTTGTAACGCTTTGCTTTTATTATCATCCATCTCAAAACCTCAAAACTTTATATTCTTAACGACTAACCCAAGTGGATGTATTGAATCTCAACTTGTTGGGACTCGGGTATAGTGGCAGATTCTAGTTGTTTATTCTACATCTGATCTGTGTCTTTGCGACACAAAATGACGCACCTGAAAGTAGGGAAATTCACTCATCATGATAAGACCATGATTGTACATTTTCCTGCTTAAAACGATTGATATCACGACGATCTTTTTTACTTGGTCGATGATCTGGTCGAGCTAGATTATGCATTTTTCGCTGTGATGCATGCAACTCTCTACGCGCAATACTTTCTTGTGTTTCTTCATAGAGTTGTTGGGCAATAGGAGCGCCACCACGAACGGCAGATAGTGCTTTAATCACTACGGTCTTTTTTTCGAAGCCTTGCTGGATGGTCAGTTCCATTCCTATTCGAACTTCTTTAGAGACTTTAACTCGATCATTGTGATGGTGGACTTTACCGCCTTCGATCGCAGCTTTGGCAATGGAGCGTGTTTTAAAGAAACGAGCCGCCCAAAGCCACTTATCAATACGCATGCTTTCCATGCTGTCTGGTTCATGCTGTTTTGGCATCTGTTACCTGTAGGTTGGTCGCGAGATTGTTGGACTCAAGATAGTCAAATAATTCAGTTAGATGATTGAGTGCAGGATATGGGAGTTCGTTTACGTTTCTACTTGGTTTACTACTTGATGGCTGTAGAATGCTTACAAGTTTAGAAATACCAAAAGCTTCAGCACCTTTTAAGACAGCAACGGTATCATCAATAAATACAGCTTTTGCTGGATCAAAAGGATGAAGCTGTTGAAGCTTTTGCCAAAATCCAACATCTTCTTTGGCATGTCCCAATTCTTCACTACTTATCATAAGTTCAAAGTAAGGGCTGAGTTCGACATTTTCAAGTTTCAATTGCAGTCCAGCTTGGTCTGCATTGGTTAATAACCAGCAGCGATAACCTTTCGCTTTGAGTCGTTCTAACAGTTGATGGCAGCCAGCGCGTGCAGCAATTTTCTCGCGATGTTCATATTGAAGTTGCAGTACATCAACCCCAACTTTAGCAGTCCAGTACGCCGAAGAATACCAAGATAGTGTATGCTTATGCTGTTGGTAGAATTGAAATAGTGTCTGCTGGCTTTGTTCAAGACTGCATTGGTGGACTTGAGCATGTCGTTCGGGCAAACAATGATTCCAAATAAAATCATCAAAGGCTAAATCGAGTAATGTGCCATCCATGTCGAACATGGCAATCGGCTGCTGCTGTAAATCTGAATATGACATAAGGTTGGTCTATGTTTTTAAAAACGCTTGCGCCACAAGATCCGTTAATTTCTCAACTTGTTCCGATTATGGCGCAGGCAAGTCAAATATTGTTGGAAGAATACCAAAGTTATTGTGCAGGTTGTGAATTTAATATTCAGGAAAAAAGTGATGATTCACCAGTAACACAAGCGGATTTGAAAGTGAATCGTTTTTTATTGAAGCATTTAGCTGAAGTGACACCAAACTTACCCGTACTCTCTGAAGAAAGTGATTATTCAGCTCGAAAGGCATGGCCACAATGTTGGATGCTTGATCCATTAGATGGGACGAAAGAATTTATTCATGAGCGTGATGAATTTACAATTAATTTAAGTTTAATTGATGGGCATTTGACTACATTTGCAATCATCGCAGTGCCGTGTGAGCAAGTGATGTATATTGGCTACACTTCACAGCGCCCTTATAAATATAGTTTTAGTCAACAACAATGGTTTCAATATCAGATTGAAGAGCATTCGGTTAATACACCGATTCAAATTGGCTTAAGTCATAATAGTAAAAACCCTAAATATCAAAATTTCATCGATCCAATTTTAAAATCAAGAGATGTAACTCGCCGCGAAGCGGGCAGTGCTTATAAGTTCTGTATGATGTTAGAAGGTGAAATTGATATTTATCCACGTTTCCATCCAACTTCTGAGTGGGATACAAGTTCAGGTCAAGCATTGTTAGAAAGTATTGGTGGTGGTTTGTTGACTTTAGAGGGTAAACCATTTCTATACAATCAAAGAGATACCGTACTTAATGGGGGTTTTATCGCATTTAAAGATCAATATTGCAAAGATCTTGCTTATGATGCTTTAACGCATTCGGGTATTTTAGATTGAGAGTTATTTCGCGCATGGTATAGTGAAATAAATTTTCATCATTTATAAATATTATGGCATTACACCTTTTGCCCAAAAGTATGTTTGAAGCAGTCGACTTGTTGCCTGATGCTTCTACGCCAGTCACTTTATTTACACGCCACTCTTTACGTGAATTGGTGAATGGGCAGGGTTTTGCTGGTTATGATCTTCAGCTTACAGAGCAAGGTCGAGATCTTGCTTATGCATGGGGGCAGTATTTAATACAAAATACGGATCGCGCCATCCATCATTGTATTTCTAGTCCAATTCAGCGTTGTGTCGATACAGCCGCTTTAATGATTGAAGGGGCTGATGATGCACACAAAGCTTCAAATACACATACGATTGAAATAGTTGAGCAACGTTTGTTGGTTGAACCGGGAAGCTTTGTATTGGATATTCAACAAGCTGCGCCTTATTTTCGTAAACAAGGTGCATTGGGTTTTATTAATAGTTTTGTGAATAATGCCTTACCGGGAATGAAGCATCCGATTACAGGTGTTTTTGATGTGATCGAATTGCTATATCACACGCATCCGTCACAACAAAAAGGATTAAGTTTAGCTGTCAGTCACGATACGATTTTGGCGGCGATAGTTGCAGTGATTTCTGGCAAAAACCAAATTGATAAAGCAGATTGGCCAGATATGATGGAGGGATTATTTGTTTGGTTTGAAGGTGAGGATTTTGCTAATAGTAAATTGAAATGGATTTGGCGTGGGCAAAAACAAGAACTATTAATTAAAGATTTTAAAGATAATTAAAAGAACAATTGGGTTTAAATTAATTTTAGTCATTCATTTTATTTTAGATATTTTATTATATTCTGAATATATTTTTTCATCTTTAAATTAAAGGTGATATTATTATAAATATATGATTTTTATTAACTTTAACTAATAATCATAATTTATCATTACTGATAATTCATTGTAATTTTTTTGGGGAAATGTGATGCAATTGCAACTCAAACATTTATCTGTATGTATTTTCACTATTATGCTTACTGCTTGTGGTGGAGGTGGTAATAGTGGTGGTTCGGAACCTTCTGGAGATAATACGATAGGGACAGGCAGTACGGAAAATCCTGCTCCGCCTGTAGCAGAGAAATATCCAGAGCCAACAAAGGATGTAATCGATGATAATGTTCTGGGCTTTTATGATTACGATAAATTAGGACAGCCACGCTCATTAAGAAATGATTTGAATGGTAGCTTTTCTGCGATGATTCAATTTGGTCAAAGTCATGTGGTTAATCCTAAGAATAACGAAAAAGACTACATGCCACGTTTAACAACGGATAAAGAGGCTTTATTGTTAGTTACACCATTGGCTGAAATGGGGGATGTAAAGACTTTAAAGGCTGAGATTTATCAGGGCAATCAATTACTCAGAACCGTTGAGTTAGAGGAACCATCACGATTGGCAGCATCTGATCAATCAAATAGTGATGGTCGACCTCTTGTAAGCTATTCAAAGCGCGCTTGGAGTGCGCCTTTGAATTGGGATGAGGTTAAGGCTGGTTTACATATTCGAGTTCTGGATCCGTTAAATAATCGTACAGGCGATTTGACTGAGAATGATATTGATTTTGCTGCTCCAGGCGAATTAGTGCTGCAAAACATTCGATTAGGTTTATTGACAGATCCGCCTAAATCAAATGGTCACTATATGCTGTTAGAACCAGCAAAAGCGGGAACAGATTATTTTCAGACGATTCCAGCTGCGCGAATGATTGTCACAAAATATGATGATTTAAAATTAGAAAAAGTGATGGTTGCAAGTGGTGTCATTTACGACACTGTGAGTGCAACCACTGGCGATGTTTACAGCGGAGACATGCGTGAAAATACAGCTAAATCAACTTTTGGTGTCGGTATAAACTTAGCCAATTGGGGGATTACAAGTGCTTCTATGGCAAGTCAGGAGCAGCCACAACTAACTCAAAGTGTTGTTGCTCATCATGCTCGCGGTAAATACAGTAATGGAGAGGCGACACATGGGTTAAGTGGTGGAAATGGAATGCTTACGTTGATTGATTCCATAGGTAATGAATTTAGCCATGAGATTGGTCATCACTATGGATTAGGGCACTATCCTGGTTCTGTGGGCAATAATATGTTTTGGGCTGCACATCATGCAGATAGTGGCTGGGGATATATTGCATTTAGAAATAAAATGCGAGGCAATCTAAACTGGACGGCAACAAATTTAGGTGATGGTAGTAACGGTGTTCCAAACTTTTTAAACAAATATGCTTATGGTTGGGATGCAATGTCTGGTGGAGCAACAGCAAGTAACATCTCTAAATATACGCACTACACAGGTTATAGTACCTATTTAAAAATACAGCCAGCTTTTGATCGCTATGTATGGGATAAAAACTCGCCAACTGGTTATAAAAAATGGAACGCGACTACACGATTAATGGAAGTTGCTCAGCCAAAAGTACCGAACTCTGGAAATGTTTGGTATAACAGCGCAGATGGTAATTATTTAAAACCAAGATTATTTGGTGTTCCTGTTTATACGATTCTAGGTGGATATGATCCTGTGAATCAGATTGGTTTAATTTATCCTGCTGCGAAAGGGAATTGGGGGAATGTATTTAATTTGCCTCAAGTTAATACTAATGCAACTACGGCAAACTGTTGGCTCAATGTTCAGTTCGCATCAACTACACAAAATATTGCGCTCGCACCTCAGCGTATGAATAGCAATAGTAATGCCAATAAATTCCATATCAATATTGCCCAAAGTGAAGCACCTCAACAAGTTAATTTGTATTGTCGAAAAGCCAATGAAAATGCAGTATTACTCTCTACAATGAGCATTCCTGCGAATAATACACCGATTGCACCATTTGTTGAGATTGGTGAGGAAGCTGGTTACTCTGCATTAAAAGAAATTGAGCTTCCAGTGCTTGAACAAGCGCTAGTTGCGAACAAAGCTAAACCAGTTGTTAGTCTTTCAACAGATGCTAAGTTGTTATTTGATTCTTACCAGAAATTTAAAAACCAGCTTTCATCTGATGCACAAACTGAAATGAATCGTTATACGCAACAGCAAACGAAGCTTTATCGTTTGAACCGCTGGATGAATGTATATCGAACTGATCTGATGGATATGAATGTTGATGCCTTGGATGCATTCCATACATTCCTAGATAAACTCGAATTAAAAAATGATTTTAATTTAGACTCAGCAGTGAGTTTGATGAATCGAACCAATTGTTTGAAAGCTGAGAGACTTGAAAGCGGGCAATTGAATGCATTTATTAGTGGTGCTACTGGATGTGTTGGAGATGACTCTGAAAAATGGGTTTATGATGCTCTAGGGAAAATACACAGTAAACAATACATTGATCATTGTTTGGCAACAACCTCAGGTAATGTAATTAATTTAATGCCTTGTGATAATAATCAAGCTAATCAAGTTTGGGTTACAGATGTAAGTGCTCAAGCGATTAAGCAATCGAATCAATGTTTTGATTTAGAGGGTGGTTATTTGACTAATAATAGAGCACGTTTGATTCGTTATAGATGCACTGCTGGCGCGAATCAAAAATGGACGATTCCATCTGTGAATAATAGCTTAATACTTTCAGGTTTAACGACTAAAAACTTGGCGTTATCTCCTAAAGTATTCACAGTTAATCCATAAAATTCAAAAGGGAGGAGGTAATCAATTTACCTCTTTCTAATTTCTGTAATACGAAAAACTGTAGACAATAAAAAAGCCCGAAAATCGGGCTTTTTTATTTGCTTCAAATTAGTTAGCTAACGCTTTAACTTGAGCATTTAAGCGGCTCTTATGACGAGCAGCTTTATTTTTGTGGATGATGCCTTTATCAGCCATACGGTCGATTACAGGTACAGCTGTTTTGTAAGCTTCTGAAGCAGCAGCATAATCACCAGCAGCGATCGCATTTACTGTACGTTTAAGGTAAGTACGAACCATAGAACGCAAGCTTGCGTTGTGTTTACGTGCTTTAACGTTTTGACGAGCACGTTTTTTAGCTTGAGCAGAGTTTGCCACTCGTGCACTCCTTGAAAATAAGTTGGTCTGGGCGGGCTGAAGTTAAAACCAAAAAATATTGGCAACATTCACCAGCCCGTAAACAAGTGCCATATTTTGATGAAACTAAGCATCGAAGTCAAGCCTTGTAATGTTTATAAGTGCATTTAACAGGTGATTATGTTGCAAGAAAACGTTACATTAAGCCTAGTTATAACTTGGATGAAATAAAAATGAAAACAGGTGATAAAAAAGCGATTGTAATAGGTGCTACAGGGTTGGTTGGACAAGCTTTAATAGAACAATTGCAACAGTCTGAGGAATTCAGTGCGATAACTGCTGTGGTACGTAAAAAGTCTGATGCATTAGATACTTATAATAAAGTTACTCAATTTGTCTTAGAAGATTTTTTGTTATTAAATGATGAAGACGTGAATGCATATACGCATGCTTTTAGCTGTTTAGGTAGCACGATTAAACAAGCAGGTTCAAAAGAAGCATTCTATGCAATTGACTATGAAATGAATGCTCATTTTGCTGATTTACTTCAAGATAAAGATGTTCACTTATTGGTCGTTAGTGCTTTGGGAGCGAGTGCAAATTCACCAATTTTCTATAATAAAGTTAAAGGTGAATTAGAAAATTACCTCAGAAGTTTATCTCTTTATAAATTGTCAATCTTTCAACCATCATTATTGATTGGTAAGCGAAGTGATGTGCGTTTTCTGGAAGATATGGCACAAACAGCATTTAAACTTGTAGAACAAGCATGGACTAAGCCGTTTAAATATAAGCCTGTAACCGCAGAGCAATTGGCGCATACTATGCTGGTTGCAGCCCAAACACAAACTGCCGCATTTAAACTGTTTGATAATTTAATGATACAACAAACTCGATAATGGAGAAGCTCAGTGACAACAGTATCTTTCGTAACTTGTGATTTGTTAGATGACAACCCTGAAAAAGATTTACAAGTCGTAACACCATGCCTAGATGGGAAGTTCTTCAAGAGTTATGGTGCTCGTAAAACTTTTGGTGGCCAAATTGTGACTGTAAAGTGCTTTGAAGATAATTCTCGTGTTAAAGAATTATTGGCAACTGATGGAACAGGTAAGGTACTTGTTGTTGATGGTGGTGCTTCCATGCGTTGTGCATTGATGGGAGACATGATTGCAGAATCAGCAGTGAAAAATCACTGGAATGGTGTTGTGATCTATGGTTGTGTGCGTGATGTAGATGCGATTGCGGAACTAGATTTAGGTGTACATGCATTGGCTGCAATTCCACAAAAAAGTAATCGTAAAGGCATAGGTGAAGTTGATATCACATTGTATTTTGGTGGTGTGACAATCAGTTCTGGTGATTATATCTATGCAGATAATAACGGAATTGTGATTGCGAAAGAAAAATTAGTCGACTGCTAAAGGGTTAGCGATATGCTGAAAATGGTGAATCATCAATTTAAAGTTTTACAATCTGTGGTTGCGAGTATCATTGAGGGTGGGCGAGGTGTATCAGGTACGCCTTTTCCTCAACAACCAACAAAACCTTTAAAGCTTTATGAATTTGAAGGTTCGCCATTCTGCCGTCGAGTTCGAGAAGTAGTGACCTTATTGAACTTAGATGTGGAGATTTATCCATGTCCTAAAGGCGGTCAGAAATATCGACAAATTGTAAAGAGCAAAGGTGGAAAAAGACAATTTCCATTTTTAATTGATGAAAATACAGGTGATCAACTTTATGAATCACAAGATATTATTCATCATTTATTTAAACATTATGGTAAAACAGGGCAGACCCCTAAGAAATACAGCCATTATCCTAAATTACCTTATGTTTCGACCTTGGCTTCAGTTGCGAATGCAGCACGTGGTGTATGGATCAATAAGAAAATTATTGATCGAGCAGCACCAGAGCAACTGTTAGAGCTGTGGAGCTTTGAAGCGAGTCCTTATACGCGTTTAGTGCGTGAAGCTTTATGTGAATTAGAAATTCCATATGTTCTGCATAATGTGCCTAAGGAGCGTTGGCAAGATATGGGGCCAGCCATTCTACGCTTAAAACCAGGTAAATATATTCCATTACCGAATGGTAAGCGTGAAAAGGTTGTTGAAATTATGGGGCGTGATATTCAAGTTCCGTTTTTAATTGATCCAAACACAGGCGTGAAGATGTTTGAGTCGGCTAAGATTGTTGATTATTTGAAAAAACAATATGGTTAACCTGATTTAAAAAAGCATCCGTTAAGGGTGCTTTTTATTCCTGATTGATTGTTAGCTTGCATCAATGGGTACTTTATCGTTTTAATAAGCAAGTCATCAAAGCAAAGCTGTATAGATAGATCATATGTTAAGCCAACTAACTAACCTATTCAAAAGTTCAAAGGAAACACCTGAACAGCTATTCCTTAAAGAAAATGACTTGGTTTTTGATAGTCGTGGTGCAATTTATAAAGGCATCGTTTTGAATGAGTTGGGATTCCGTCTGGAATATTTCTCAAACCGAAAGTTAGATCGATTTGACGATCTCGAAAAGCTATTTCGGATTGCACCGCAAATTAATGAAAAGATCGATCTAGAAATACACTCACAGCGTTTTGTTGAGCGGTTGGGGAATACAGAAGAAAATCTTAAACAGTTGAAGCAAGCGATTAAAGTTTTAAATGATTATTATGTGAAGTTTAAAAGAGCTAGATAGTTTGGTTTCAAGCCTGAATTAATAAATATATTTTCATAGTTACGATAACTAGATAGGCTGTCTTTACCTTTACTTTTCAGAGATGAAAAGTAACCAAAATCTTTTGTTGGACTGACGGTACATCCCTGTTACCGCAGTCCAACAAGGCGGCGTCCATGCCGCCAACCATGATAGTAAATGATGGTTTAGATTTAGAAGGGTGAATTTTTTTAACTTAGAATATAAAAAAGGGACTAAATCCAAAGATTTAATCCCTCTTGAGTCTAGCTAGTAATTATTTTTCAATAATTGCTGTTACGCCTTGACCACCAGCAGCACAGATCGAAACTAAGATACGGCCTGAACCTTTTTGGTTTAAGATTTTTGCAGCAGTCGCGATGATACGACCACCAGTAGCAGCGAATGGGTGACCCGCAGCTAAAGAAGAACCTTTAACGTTTAATTTGCTACGATCAATTGAACCTAACGGTGCATCTAAACCTAAACGCTCTTTACAGAATTTCTCATCTTCCCAAGCTTTCAATGTAGAAAGAACTTGTGATGCAAATGCTTCGTGAATTTCGTAGTAGTCAAAATCTTGAAGTTTAAGACCAGCGCGTTCAAGCATACGTGGAACTGCATAAGCAGGCGCCATCAATAAGCCTTCTTTCTTGCCAACGAAATCAACCGCAGCAGTTTCAGAGAACGTTAAGTAAGCAAGGACTTCGTGACCATTTGCTTTAGCCCATTCTTCAGAAGCTAAAAGCACGCATGAAGCACCATCAGTAAGAGGAGTAGAGTTACCCGCTGTCATTGTTGCAGCTTCGCCTTTACCAAATACTGGTTTTAACTTCGCTAATTTCTCAGCAGTTGAGTCAGCACGTAAGTTGTTGTCACGGCTTAAACCTAAAAATGGTGTAATTAAGTCATCGAAGAAACCTTCTTCGTATGCTTTTGCCATTTTTTGGTGAGAAGAAGCAGCTAAAGCGTCTTGATCTTCACGAGCAATACCCCATTCAAGCGCAGTGATTGCTTGATGGTCACCCATAGATAAACCAGTACGTGGTTCACCATTTTTAGGTGCATCCATAAGATCTTTAACATTGATCTTAGAAAGTGCTTTTAAACGGTCTTTACCAGTTTTAGCGATGTTAAGCTCAAGTAAAGCTTTACGTAAACCATCACCAAACGCTATAGGCGCGTCAGAAGTCGTATCTACACCACCTGCGATACCTACTTCGATTTGACCTAATGCAATTTTGTTTGCAACTTGGAATGCTGCTTGTAAACCAGTACCACAAGCTTGTTGAAGATCACAAGCTGGAGTTTCTGGAGCAAGTTGAGTATTCAATACACATTCACGAGTCATATTGAAATCACGGCTGTGCTTTAATACTGCACCAGCAACAACTTCACCTAAGCGTTGACCTTGTAGGTTGAAACGCTCAACCAAACCATTTAATGCAGCAGTAAACATGTCGATGTTTGAAGCTGTAAAATAAGCGCCGTTTGAACGAGCAAATGGAATACGGTTACCGCCTATAATGGCAACACGGCGAACAGTGTTTTGGCTCATGGTTTTATCCTGTTGAACAGAAGGTTTGGTTGTTTTAGCTGGCGCTGCTTTTGTAGATGTAGAAGAAGCAGTGCTTTTCGGACTACGAGTAGTAGCACGCGTACGAGTCGTTTTAGGTGTCGTGCTTGCTGCTTTAGAGGTCGTGCCAGCAGTTTTACGTGTAGTAGAAGCTGCTTTTGATGTATTTGACACATTTTCTTCAGCAGAATTCTCGACTGCTGGATTTTCTTGAGTTGTTTTGCTCATAAGGCTTTTCCAAGCATAATTGCGATATTCTTGTGACAACAATACCATATTTACAATACTGCTGTATTGACTAGAATGACGCTGTAGACCACATTCAGGTCAAGACATCAGAACATGAACTCAAGTATGATTTATGACGAGTCAATCAAACATTGATTTCATGTAATTTGATTAACATGATGCATGTGTTTGTAAAAAATTCATTTGTATGAGAGATAATAATCATGACCGATCAATACCAAGCATTTACACAATCGCCTTTGGGTAAATTTGTTGTAAAAAATTTAGGTTTACCATCGCCAGTAACGTTAGATCGTTTTGAAAGTGCTCAACCTGTTGTGAATGGTGCAGTATTGCTTGGCGCAGCGCCTTCAAGCACGATTTCTGCTGCTATTGCTCAGGTTCTTAGCAATATCCATGCAGATAGCTATGTGGGTAATAATGTTGAATTACAACAAACCGCAGCGAAAGTTGGTTTAAACCTTCGTCCTTTAAATGCAGATGATAAAGAGTCTAAATTTAAAGCAGTTGTATTTGATGCTTCTGGTATTCAAGATTCAGAACAACTTAAAGAGTTGTATAACTTCTTTAACCCAATTGCTCGCCAGATTTCTAGTTCTGGTCGTGTAATTGTAATTGGTACAACGCCTGAAACTGCAAAGACAGTGAAACAAGCGATTGCTCAACGTGCGCTTGAAGGTTTCATTAAATCAGTTGGTAAAGAGTTCAAAAAGGGTATCACTGCTCAAGTTGTTTATGTAGACCAAGGTGCAGAAGCAAACCTTGAATCTACGTTACGTTTCTTAATTTCTCCACGTTCTGCTTATGTTTCAGGTCAAGTGGTTCGTGTTTCTAAAGCAGACGTTGTCGATCTAGACTGGGCGAAGCCACTTGCAGGTAAGACTGCATTAGTGACTGGTGCAAGCCGTGGTATTGGTGAAGCAATTGCAAACGTACTTGCTCGTGACGGCGCACACGTAATTTGCTTGGATGTACCACAACAGCAAGCTGATCTTGAGCGTGTTGCAGGTTCAATCGGTGGTTCTGTATTGGCAATTGATATTACTGCTGCGGATGCTGGCGAGAAAATCAAAACTGCTGCTGCAAAACAAGGTGGTTTAGACGTTATTGTTCACAATGCTGGTATTACTCGTGACAAAACTTTGGCAAACATGAAGCCAGAGCTTTGGGACTTAGTTATCAACATTAATTTATCTGCAATCGAACGCGTTAACGATTACTTACTATCAAATGATGGTTTAAATGCAAATGGTCGTATCGTTTGTGTATCATCAATCAGTGGCATCGCTGGTAACTTAGGTCAAACTAACTACGCTGTTTCTAAAGCGGGTGTTATTGGCTTAGTGAAATTTACTGCGCCTACATTGAAAAACGGTATTACGATTAATGCTGTTGCGCCTGGTTTCATTGAAACTCAAATGACTGCTGCGATTCCTTTTGCTATTCGTGAAGCAGGTCGTCGTATGAACTCAATGAACCAAGGTGGTTTACCTGTAGATGTTGCAGAGGCAATTGCTTGGTATGCATCTACTGGTTCAACAGGTGTTACAGGTAACGTTGTTCGTGTATGTGGTCAAAGCTTATTAGGTGCGTAAGCATTAGGGTTTTGAAGAGGGGTGCTTGTGCATCCCTTTTTTATAAAAAATATCAAAAGGTTGATTATGAACACACGTCATTTTAGTGAATTACCAAAACCTTATTTGGCTTATCCAAAAGTTATTCAGGGTTTAATTTTTAAAAAGCCAAAAGGCGAGAAAGTATTACCACAAGTTGAGTATGTGGTGGATACATTAAAAATTGATACCAAGCATTTAGAAAGCTATAACGAAATCTGTGGTTTTAAAAATGATGGTTTTGTGCCTGCGATCTATTTAGCCGTACTATCTCAAAGCCTACAAATGCATATGATGACAAGCGAAGCTTTCCCATTTGCAATTTTAGGTTTAGTTCATATCCGCAATCAGATCAAACAAATGCGTAAAATCGGTGTGAATGAACAAATCACATTGTCATGCAAGTTTGGTGAGCTGAAACCACATGATAAAGGTTTACAGTTTGATTTCATTACGACGGCGAAGGTCGGTGGTGAAGTTGTGATGGAAAGCCTGACAACATATCTGTCACGTCAGAAAGTTGAGAAAAAAGCGGCTGAGAAAGCGAAAGACACTCAAGAGCCAGCTTATCAACCGCAGGCTGAATGGAATATTTCAGAAAATACAGGCCGTCGCTATGCGTTGATTTCAGGTGATTTCAACTTAATTCATATTCATGCGGTGACTGCAAAAGCTTTTGGTTTTAAACAAGCAATTGCACATGGTATGTGGAGCAAAGCAAAAGCTTTAGCAAATGTGCAGCTTCCAGATGCTTATGAAGCAGACGTATGGTTTAAGCTACCAATGTACTTACCTTCAAAAGTTGAATTTTTAACTGCTACAGATGCTAAGCAGACTGACTTTTTAATTCGTAATGTTAAATCTAAAAAGCCACACGTTGCTGGTACTGTAAAAGCAATCTAAGCCATTATTCATATGTTCAATATCCCTTTTGTTCGCAAGAGGGATATTTAAAAATATAAATATCATAAGGATGCGTACATTGATTAAAGAGATTTTATTTGCCGACACACATAATTATCATGGCAATGTTGATGACCGTTTTGTTGATCTAGCAACACAATTTAGCCGTTTACAAGATGCGCGAAGTCATCAAGGCGGTGCGGCTTTAGTGGTGTATTTCAAAGGCCAAAAAGTTGTTGATATTTTCACAGGTAAGAAATCTCAGGATGAAGCTTGGCAAGCAGATACTTTGTCGATGTGCTATTCAACAGGAAAAGGAATTTTAGCCACGCTTGCACATATTTTAGTGAGCGAAGGCATACTGGAATATGATCTACCGATTGCACATTATTGGCCAGAGTTTGCACAGAATGGCAAGCAATGGGTCACAGTCCGTCATGTACTTTCTCATCAAAGCGGATTGTTTGATATTCGAAATACCATTGAGACAGCAACAGAAATGTTGGATTGGTCGCATATGCTAGATGTTATGGCTGCTGCTACACCACGCTTTTCAGCAGGACAAAGCTTTGCTTATCAACCGCTCACCTATGGTTGGATTATCGGTGGTGTCCTTGAGAAAGCAGTGAAACAACCTTTAAGTTGGCTCATGCAGCGCTATCTTGTGCAGCCACTTGAACTTGATGGTGCATATTTTGGTACGCCAACTTCGGAGTTGGGGCGTGTCGCACGGTTATTAGAGAAGCCTAAGTCTCAATCTCAAGCAAAACCGCAAGTACAAAAGCCTCAAGCCGCTCGTAAAACATCTTTATCAGAAAGATTGTTAGAGTTATCTGGGCAAAGTCCACAAGATTTCCAAGATGCGATGATTCCAAAAGGGATGCGTAATTTTAGTTTTTATAGTGATGCGGGTTTACAAGCGGTCATTCCTGCTGCAAATGGTGTTTTCACTGCAAATAGCCTTGCAAAAGTATACGCAATGCTTGCTAATCAAGGACAGTGGCAGGGGCAACAACTGATTTGTCCAGAAGTCTTTAAGCAATTGAGTACGGTACAAAGCAAGACTCGTGATCGAGTGATGCCGATTCCTATGCATTGGCGTTTGGGTTATCACCGTATCCTAACGATGGGCAAACGTGCGCCGCATGGTTTCGGTCATGTTGGTTTTAATGGTTCAGGTGCATGGTGTGATCCAGATCGAGAACTAAGCTTTGCTTATACGCACAATTTTAATATTACTTCAGCTACAGGCGATTATCGTTTGTGGGGCTTGAGCCAAGAAACTTTACGTTGTGCAGATGAAATTCTAAAAGGAAGAAAAGGCTGGTTTTAAGTGAATTGGTCTAAATACGGGGGAATATGATAAATGACAGCGTCATATTTCCTCTCAGTCTTTTTATCTACAACTGCGCCACCTAAAAACTCTGCAAGTTTCCGACTTGCAATATTATGAATGGCAACGGGATACAAGAAATATTTAGGTTGTATTTTTTCAGAAGCCCAGTGGAAAACTTCGTAAATCGACTCTTTGGCAAAACCTTGATTGTGATAGTCTTCTCTGATCCACAAACCTAGCTCTGGTGTGGGTGTTTGGGCACGATGTACACCAATCAGACCAATAAAAATATGCGTTTCTTTACACCGCAAAACAAAGTGATAATCAGTATTCTCTGATTCGGCTAGCAGCCATTGCTGTGCAATTTGTTCTAATGCTTCAAAATTTTCAGCAGGTTCCCAAGCCATATAGCGAGTTAAGGTTTTGGTAATACGAGGGTATATATCTACTAGATCATCCATTTGAAATAGAAATAGATTGACTCTTGAGCTTTGTAATATTGGTAATGTGTAATTCATTTAATTTCTAAATAGCTCTGCTTGTAAAATAGCTTCGGTATGGCGTTTAAAGTCTGCATCATTTAGACCATTCAGTCCTAATTTATATATACCTTCTAGACCGCAAACAAAAGCAATTAATCGCCAAGCAATGTCTTGGCTATCTGATTCAAAGTTAAATTCACCTTGGTTTTTACCCTCATTAATCATTCGGACAATTGAGCGATGCCAATCTTGCATCGCTAGATTATAGGCATGTTTGATTTCTGAATCTTGATCAATCAGGATTTCAGCTTCATTCCACAGACGGAGATAAGGCTGAATTTGCTCAATATTTTCACAACCCAATAAAAGAGAGACACGTTGTAGATAATTTACAGTATTTACTTGGTCTTCAATTTCATCGAGTTGTTGCATAAGTTTGATAAAAGCTTCTGCTTTAAGGTGAGAATTTGATGCAAAATGGTGATGAACTTGTCCTGTGGAGGTTTGTGCTTCGGTTGCAATACGGCGAACAGTCATCGCTGAAAATCCTTCATTTAAAGCAACATGCATGGCTGCTTGTAAAATCATTTCTCGGCGTTGTTCTCGATTTAAATAAGCCATTTTTCTGACCAAAACTCGTTTTGTAAAAACAGATACAAATTAACTTATATTTTAAAGTTGGACAAGTGTTCAGTTCTGCTTATAATTGCACCAATTTGAACATCTGTCCAAAATATAGAGGCATTTATGTCGCGCAAGTGGTTAATTCTTGCAATCATCGTATTGATCTATCTTCCTGTTTCGATCGATGCAACTGTTTTACATGTCGCTACACCAACATTGAGTGAGTCACTTGGATTATCGGCAAATGAGATGTTGTGGATCATTGATATTTATTCACTGGTTATGGCTGGGCTTATTTTGCCAATGGGGGCCTTGGGTGATCGCATCGGTTTTAAACGATTGATGCTTATTGGTGGTCTATTATTTGGTTTAGCGTCTTTAGCTGCTGCATTTTCACCAACAGCTTTGACTTTGATTGCATCAAGGGCATTACTTGCCGTTGGTGCAGCAATGATTTTGCCAGCGACTTTATCTGCTGTACGTAATACTTTTTTAGATGAGAAAGAGCGTAACTTTGCTTTGGGTATTTGGGCGACTGTAGGTGGTGGTGGCGCAGCCTTTGGCCCATTGCTTGGTGGTTTTTTACTTGAGCACTTTCATTGGGGCTCAGTTTTTTTGATTAATGTGCCAATTATGCTTGCAGTATTAATCATGACAGCTTTAATAATTCCAAAGCAGGCAGGGCAACCCAAGCAAAGCTTGAACTTATTGCAAGCGCTTATTTTAGTTGTGGCTATTCTAAGTATGATTTATGCCATTAAATCAGTGCTGCATGGCTTTTCAATTTGGTCGGTACTGATTTTTGCTGTGGGTCTGGGTTTGTTGGTTGGGTTTGTACGTAAACAGTTAATTTCTGATGCTCCAATGATTGATATCCAATTGTTTAGGCATCCTGTGATTGCGACAGGCGTCATCATGGCCATTTTATCAATGATGGCTTTGGTTGGGTTTGAGCTATTAATTTCTCAAGAATTACAGTTTGTTTACCAGCTTTCACCACTTGCGGCAGGCGCATTCATCTTGCCATTTATGATCGCCATTAGTTTGGGTGGGCCAATTGCAAGTTTGTTGGTGAATCGCTTTGGTCTTCGCTCAGTTGCATCGCTTGGTATGTTAATGAGTGCGATTAGCTTATGGGGATTGGCGCATACAGATTTTATGAATGCACAAATATCGGCTTGGGCATGGATGGTAGTTTTGGGCTTAAGTGTGGAAATTGCATTATTGTCGTCTACCTCAGCAATTATGTCTTCTGTACCTCCGAGTAAAGCGACAGCAGCAGGAGCAATCGAAGGAATGGCATATGAATTAGGAGCTGGTCTGGGAATTGCCTTTTTCGGTTTGATGCTTTCATGGTTTTATGCCAATTCAATTATTATTCCAAATGAGTTGCCACATGCATTGATTGAGCAGGTCAGTGGTTCAATCGGAGAGGCAATGCAAGTCGTCAAACAGTTACAGCCTGCGCTTGCTGAAACAGTCATTGATGCCGCGAAACAAGCATTCAGTCAATCACACCGTTCTGTTCTGAATGTCGCTGCATTCCTGTTTTTTATATTGTCTATCTTTATTTGGTTTGCTTTACCAAAGCAAATCACTGTTGTTGAAGAATAAAGATTACCCTTAGTTTGATCATTCAAGCTAAGGGTAATCTTCACGGAGCATTTAATTCGAATTTCCGCAAAATCTTGCATAACTGAATCATAGGTAGCCCCATCAACGTGGTTTGATCATCACCCTGCATTTTCTCAAATAAGCTAATACCCAAGCTTTCACATTTAAAACTGCCTGCACAATGCAAGGGGTGATCTATGTCAATGTAGCGTTCGATTTCAGCTAAAGTGAGTTCTCTGAATTTGACTTGATAATGTTCTACAAGCGTGGTTTCAAAGCCAGATTGCAAATGTTGAACACTGAGCGCCGTACTAAAAAACACAGTTTTCCCTGAGTTTTTTAGTAATTGTTGAATGGCATTCTCAACAGTTAATGGTTTACCAATAAAGTCATAGGGTGCATGTTCACGCCACGCCACTTGATCAGAGCCAATGACAATGGCATTAGGATGCTCTGCAGAAATAACATGAGCTTTCTCATATGCCAATCGTTTAGCTAAATCATCAGCATGTAATTCACCCATTGCAGATTCATCAATATCAGGTGCAATACAACGATAGTCCAAACGTAAACGATCCATCAAATCTTTACGGGTTTGGCTACTAGAAGCCAAGATCAATTCTAATGGCTTCATTAGACTGCATATTCCACAAGAATATTGAGAGGCACATAGTGTAGTACCGCATTATGGCAAGCATTTAGCTTAATTGGAGGAGCATGTCCTGCTTCATATGCTTCAACCCAACGGGTCACACAGATACACCAGAAGTCACCTGGTTTTAGGCCAGGGAAACCTACTTCGGGTAATGGCGTAATTAAGTCATTGCCAACTTTTTGTGAGAAATTAAGAAAATCTGAAGTCATTTGGGCGCACATGGTGTGCTGACCTAGATCAGTAACTGCCGTATGGCAAAAACCGTTACGAAAATACCCAGTGATTGGGTCATAACAACAGCTGGATAAAGGTTCGCCAAGCACATTTAAGCGATTAATTTTAGGATCTGGATGAATAGACATAATAATATATAGATTTAATGACGATGATTATCATAATCAAAAGTGAAGCTTTAGACAGCTTTTCTGCAAAAAAACTCACCTTTATTTCAGAGAATCATTTAAAATTGTGCCGTTTTTAAAATCAACTAGAGAGCCATCCATGAATTTTCAGCGCATGACTGACCTTGATTTAGCAGGTAAACGTGTTCTTATTCGTGAAGACTTAAACGTTCCTGTAAAAAATGGGGAAATTACTAGCGATGCACGTTTACGTGCTGCATTGCCAACCATTAAAGCTGCTTTAGAAAAAGGCGCAGCAGTTATGGTGTTTTCTCATCTTGGTCGTCCTGTAGAGGGTGAGCCAAAACCAGAACAATCACTTGCTCCTGTAGCTGCGTATTTAACAAAAGCTTTAGGCCAAGAAGTAAAATTATTTACTGATTATTTAGATGGTGTTGAAGTCGAAGCAGGTCAAGTTGTATTGCTTGAAAACGTTCGTTTCAATCATGGCGAAAAGAAAAATAACGAAGAGCTTGCTAAAAAATATGCAGCACTTTGTGACGTATTCGTCATGGATGCATTTGGTACAGCACACCGTGCAGAAGCTTCAACTGAAGGTGCAGCACGCTTTGCTCAAGTTGCTGCGGCGGGTCCTTTGTTGGCAGCTGAATTGGATGCTTTAGGTCGTGCAATGCAAACACCTGAAAAGCCAATGGTTGCAATTGTTGCGGGTTCTAAAGTTTCAACCAAACTCGATGTACTGAATTCACTTTCTACAATCTGTGATCAATTGATCGTCGGTGGTGGTATTGCAAACACATTCTTAGCTGCGGCTGGTTTCAATGTGGGTAAATCACTTTACGAAGCTGATTTAGTTGAAACAGCAAAACAAATTGCTGCAAAAGTAAGTGTGCCATTACCAACTGATGTCGTGGTTGCTGATGCAACTCAAATTGACTTCAGTGACTTTTTGGGTTCTTTGGCAAGTGCTCAAGCAGTTGTTAAGAAAGTAGAAGATGTTGCTGATACTGACATGATTTTAGATGTTGGTCCTGAAACTGCAAAAGCTTTTGCTGAGATCTTAAAAACTTCAAAAACGATTCTTTGGAATGGCCCAGTAGGTGTATTTGAAGTTGATCAATTTGGTGAAGGGACGAAAGCACTTTCATTGGCGATCGCTGAATCTGCTGGCTTCTCAATTGCGGGTGGTGGTGATACGCTTGCTGCGATTGATAAATATGAAGTTGCTGATCAAATTGGTTATATCTCAACTGGTGGCGGTGCTTTCTTAGAATTTGTAGAAGGCAAAACTTTACCTGCTGTTGCTGTTTTGCTTGAACGTGCTTAATTGCGTTAATTGATTGATTTACAATAAAAGATAGAACTAAAGAGCTGATGTAAATCGGCTCTTTTACTTTTGCATTACAAAGTAGTCATAAAATTGTCATATATTTGCAATATGATTGTCATCAACTTAACCAAGTAACTGTGGAAAGCCGTGATGAAATTTAAATTAACTCTTGCCGCTTTAATCATTGCACCAATCATGTTAACTGCATGTGCAAAAAAAGAAGAAGCGAATAACGCTGAACAGCAAGAACAAGCAGCTTCAACTGTAGCAACACAGACTACTCCAGAACAACAAGCTGCGATCGATGCGATCGATAAACCGAATATAGATGAAAAGAATACTGATGTTGTAGAAGGTGCAGCATCAGAAGTAGCAACGAGCGAAGCTCAGTAAGCTATTCTGACATAAAAAGCCGATGTGATTACATCGGCTTTTTTTATTTAAGCATTTGGTTTGCAGTAGAATGTTAGGGTAGTTTGATAATCATCATCTTTAGCCAAAGACGCATTTTTACCAGTCAATGTTCCAATGACACCTGCGGCGGCTTCAACCATTTTCCCTGTTTGCTCATCGACTACACCTTTTAATACACCTTGATAAGTCGTTTTCTCATCAACGACGACAGGTGAGGTATTTTTAGTACACGTTTTTTGCGCTGCACTTACTGCATTATTTTTTGAAATGAGATTAGTTTTGCCAATTCCAGTCACTTCATATTGGTTATTTTCTTTTTGAATCGCGATGGTGTTGGTTGGTGTCGAGGCGCATGCCGTTAATCCAAGTGCTAAGCCACCTAATACACTCATCATCAAAGTTTTTTTCATTGCTTTTTCTCTAGTTACTACATAATTGTTTTATTTGAACATACAACTTTTGATTGCTTTAGCTGATTATGTACAGTTTATGCTGAGGGTCTGTTAAATTTTTAAAATTGATCGTGAAGCGCGTAGGGGATCAGTAGTGGAAATTAGATATATTATGCTAATCTAGCGAAATCCTTGTGTTAGTTAGATTCATGTCAATGACGGACTCAAATATCGAGACAATTCATCAAAATATCCATCAACGTCAATCTATTGGTCAACTCGTTGAGCCAGCTCCAAATTCAGAACAACTCGAAAAAGCTGTCCAAGCTGCATTAACTGCACCAGACCACCATCGTTTGAAACCAACTTGTTTTGTGATTATTACTCCAGAGCAAAGGGCTGCATTTGGTGAGCAGTTAGCCAATGCTTTAGCTGATTTAGGTGAGACAGATTCATCTCAGTTGGACAGGGTAAAACAACATCCGTTCCGTGCTCCGATGTTAGTACTCGCTTTAACTACGATACAAGATCATCCTAAAGTTCCTCATTTTGAACAGATTCTCAGTACAGGTGCTGCGATTCAAAACTTCTTGCTTTCTTTACAAGCGCAAGGTTTTGCAAGTATGTGGCGTTCTGGCGCAGTGGTTGAATCAAACTGGTTAAAACAGCAACTTGGCTTAAAAGAGCAAGATATTATTGCAGGCATTATTTATGTTGGAACGGCTGCAAAAGTAATTCCACCACGCGCTGAAATTGATAGCCAAGCATTCATGAAAACATGGCAAGCGACTTAAAATTTTTTTAGATTTAAAAATAGAGTTTCAGGATAAAAAATGACAGAGTTAAAATTTAGTGATTTAGTTGAGCCTGTTGCGGTCGATCAAAAAACAGCATTAAGAATCACCGTGTTGGGTGGCGGCAGTTTTGGTACTGCTATGGCAAATTTAGCAGTACGTAATGGTTGCGATACCATGATTTGGATTCGTGATGCTGCTGCGGCTGAAGAGATCAATCAAACGCATATCAATAAACGTTATTTACCTGATTATCCATTAGAACCTGCATTACGTGCAGTTGCCGACTTAGAGCTCGCAGTAAGAGATCGTGACATTATTCTTGTTGCAATTCCGAGTCATTCATTCCGTGATGTATTAAAACAAATTGCGCCGTTTATTACCTCGCAAGCTGTGGTTTCACTCACGAAAGGGATTGAAGCAAAAACTTTTAGCTTCATGAGCGATATTATTCGTGAAGAATTACCTGAAGTCCCTTATGGGGTTTTGTCGGGTCCGAATTTGGCAAAAGAAATTATGGCCGGTATGCCATCAGGTACAGTGATTGCGAGTGAATCTGAATTGGTTCGCTATGCTGTGCAGCATGCATTGCACAGTGCTTTATTTCGTGTGTTTGGTAGTGATGACGTACATGGTGTAGAGCTTGGTGGTGCATTAAAGAATATTTACGCCGTGGCGATGGGAATGGGTGCGGCATATAACATTGGTGAAAATACCAAGAGTATGATTTTGACCCGTGCTTTGGC
>NZ_DJLC01000066.1:0-15485 GCF_002434875.1 Acinetobacter sp. UBA6526
CTCCGACAAACCCGGTACGGTTCAATAATTGAAGTGTTGAAATATAAATAAAAACTAATAATAAATTTGATATTTTGAGGTGGGGAAATGAAAGAGTTATCCATTTTACAGCAACGTGAAAAACTAGCACGAGCTGCCATGCAATTGGCCTTAGAAGATCAACAAGCTGAAGATAGCGTTGATTTATATATACAACATCATTTGGAAGAAATTGAACCTGAATATTGGGTTAAACATTTTGGGACATCCTCACCGACACCCTTACAGGTTTTAGATGCTTTGGTCCTCCAGCATGAAGGGGATGATGAGGAAATAGAAGCCTATGAAATGCTCGATTTTAGCTTGCCTGACCAAGTGACTAATTATGTGATTTGCGTTAGTTTTGATTCACATGGACAAGTCATTGATATCTCAATGGAGAGTTAGTTTTAAACAATCTGGAGGAAGTGATGCAAATTGAAATTAAGCGTATTTATGATTCAGTTGATGAGTCAGATGGCATACGTGTGCTTGTAGATCGTTTATGGCCAAGAGGTATTTCAAAAGAACGGGCACATTTGGATTTGTGGTTAAAGGAAATTGCACCTTCCAATGCATTACGGAAACAGTTTTGTCATCAGGCTGAACATTGGCAAAGTTTTCAAAAAGGCTATTACCAAGAATTAGGGGAGAATCCTTATATCGACGAACTAAAACAAATTGCAATGAAACAACCATTAACATTAATTTATGCAGCAAAAGGCCCTGAGTTAAATCATGCGTTGGTACTAAAAAATTATTTGTATGGAAAAGAGATTCAGTCCTGAAATTTTGAAAAATGGTCTCTATCTATCATAATAGGATTTTTGAGATTTTTTATGTCTTTGCCAAATTGCCCAAAATGCCAATCAGAATATACATACCAAGATGGCGACCTTCTTATTTGTCCAGAGTGTTCACATGAGTGGAAGGACGGAGAAACTCAAGCTTCTGAAGCAGAAGAAATAATTAAAGATGCAAATGGTAATGTTCTAGCTGATGGCGATAGCGTTACTGTGGTTAAAGATCTTAAGATTAAAGGTTCATCTTCCGTTGTTAAAGTGGGTACGAAAGTAAAAAGTATTCGTTTAGTGCCAGATGCAAGTGATGGGCACAATATCGATTGCAAGATTGATGGTGTCGGTGCTATGAAACTAAAATCAGAATTTGTTAAAAAAGTTTAATTTGATTTGTGGTGAGAGGGGGCGCATGCTCCCTTTTTATTTTATAAGTGAAGTAAATTACTAAAAGTGAACAAAATACGATCTTTTTAATTGCGGTTGGCTGATCTATATTGGATGAATAACAAATAATCAATTTGAATAAATAGAGGTCTTTATGGCTGGATGGTTCGAGGTAACTCAAGCGAGTGATGGGCAATATCGTTTTGTATTAAAAGCGGGTAATGCTGAAACTATTTTAAATAGCGAATTATATAAGACTAAAGCTGCCGCATTGAATGGAATTGCATCAGTGCAAAAAAATAGTCCCGATGATGTTCGATATGAGCGACTAACTTCTAAGAATGAGAAGCCTTATTTCAATTTAAAAGCTGCAAATCATCAAGTAATTGGTACAAGTCAACTTTACGCCAGTGAACAGTCTCGTGAGAAAGGGATTGAGTCGGTCAAAAAGAATGGACCTTCAGAAACGATTAAAGATTTAACTGTATAACTGAGCAATAAAAAAAGCCGTTCTAAAACGGCTTTTTTTATACGCGAAATTTTTAATTAACGAGTGAGTTGAGCCATAAGCTCATCTTTGCTTAAGTTACTCGCTTCCGCATCTCGGCGACCTTTGTATTCAAAAGTACCAGCATCTAAACCTTTTTCACCGATTACGATACGATGTGGAATTCCCATCAACTCGAGATCAGAGAATTTAACACCTGGACGCTCGTTACGATCATCAAGTAATACATCGTAACCTTGCGCTTGTAATTCAGCGTATAGAGTTTCAGCAGCTTCAAGTGTGCGAGGTGATTTATGTGCATTCATTGGAACAATTGCGACTTCAAAAGGTGCAATCGCTTTTGGCCAAATAATACCTTTAGCATCAAAGTTTTGTTCAATTGCAGCAGCAACTACGCGTGTTACGCCTATGCCATAACACCCCATAGTCACTGTAAATGGTTTACCATCTTCACCGAGAACCTTACAACCCAATGCTTCAGAGTACTTTGTACCAAGCTGGAAGATGTGGCCAACTTCAATACCACGTTTAATTTGAATCGTGCCTTTGCCATCAGGAGATGGATCACCTTCAACAACATTACGAAGATCAAATACTTCTGTGAATTTTGCGTCACGATCCCAGTTTACGCCAGTTGCATGTTTATCAACTTCATTTGCACCAGCTACAAAGTCAGATAGAACAGACGCAGCGCGATCAATGATAACCGTTAAACCTTTTTCAACGAGACCTTGCGGGCCACAGAAACCTGCAGTTAATCCATGTTGTTGTAATTGTTCTTCAGTTGCAAAAGTTAAAGGCGCAGCGATTAAGGGATGCTTTTCAGCTTTAATATCATTCAGTTCGTGATCGCCACGTAAGAACAGGGCAACCACTGGTGTATGACCTTTCTCATCGCTTGGACCTTGTACTAAAAGTGCTTTAACGGATTGTTTAGCATCGCTGTTTAAGAACTGGCATACATCGGCAATGGTTTTTTGATTCGGCGTATCAACAAGCGTATAAGCTTGAGTTGCAGCGACGCGTTCACCAACTAAAACAGCTTCAGCCATTTCAACATTAGCAGCAAAGTCTGACTCAGTTGAGAATGCGATATCATCTTCACCACTTGCAGCAAGTACGTGGAATTCATGAGAAGCTGAACCACCAATTGAACCTGTATCTGCTTGAACTGGACGGAAGTCTAAGCCAAGACGTGTAAAGATACGACTATAAGTGTCATACATTACGTCGTAAGTTTCTTGGAGAGAAGCTTGGTCAGCATGAAATGAATAGGCATCTTTCATGATAAATTCACGAGAGCGCATCACACCAAAACGTGGGCGAATTTCATCACGAAATTTAGTTTGAATTTGATAAAAATTCAAAGGTAACTGTTTATAACTTTTTAGTTCGTTACGTGCTAAATCTGTGATCACTTCTTCATGTGTTGGACCAAGCACAAATGGATTATCGTGGCGATCTTTAAAGCGCAACAATTCTGGACCATATTGTTCATAACGGCCAGACTCTTCCCAAAGCGCAGCGGGTTGGGTAACTGGCATGAATACTTCTAAAGCACCAGAACGATTCATTTCTTCGCGAACAATCGCATCAACTTTCTTTAAAACACGCGTTCCCATGGGCAACCAAGAGTATAAACCAGAAGCTAATTTACGAATCATCCCCGCACGTAACATGAGCTGGTGTGAAATGACTTCAGCATCATTTGGGGTTTCTCTTAACGTTGCAAATAAAAAGCGGCTTGCGCGCATGGAAACTATCCTAAAGTTAAGTGTTATTTAAAGAAGATAACAAAAATGATAGATAAACAGATCAATTTTGAAGAGTAGGCATTATGCCATGAAATCATTGATTTCGGAAAAACTAAACAGTGGCATTTCTTCCAAGTGATGCGAGTGTGTAGAGATTATGATTTAAGCAATGGTTAAGCTAGCGCGTTCGATTCGCATCATTTTGCTCTAATATACGTAAGCGATTGATAATATCTTCATAGTCAGATTCGGTTTTATGATAAGCATTACGTAAACTTTCAACTGTTCTTTTGACATTATCAATGTTTCTGTTGTTGTTTTCTAAATTGTTTTTGAGTTGTGTTGGGATTGCCTGTCCTTTGCGATGATATTCCATTTCTTGGCGCTTAAATGCAATTTTATCTTGCTGTAATTGTTGAAGCTGATCTTGTTGATAATTTAATTGCTTCTTCAATGTTGCTAAAATTTGGTCTCGTTTTGAGGCAGCAATTTTTGTATTGCCATAGGCGCGTTTAAGTCGTAAATCTTGCTCTCTTTGCCTAGCGATAGACTCTCTACGTGCAGATTGTTGAATATCTTGGGCGGCATTATAAGGACGATTTTTTTTGATCACTTGCATATTGCGATCAAGTGCTTCATAGCCATAACGAATATGTTCGGGGCTCACTGATGTGCTTACATTTGCCACACCATTTTTATCATAATAACGATACCAAACTGCTTTAGGTTGCTCGATTGCTGCAAAGCTAGAAGAGCAAAAAACGCATAAAAAAACAGCGCAAATGTAATTACGAGCAATCGTTGTAAAGTCGCTAATACGGAAACCGAACTTTAACGAACCAGTCATTACATTCCCCGATAAAAGTTAATTAAATCACTTATTTTTAAATAATAATCAGTTGTATATTAGTAGCTATTTATACAATTAAAAATACTTAGTATGCAAAAAAAATAGTTATTTGATGAAAAGTGTGACCTAATTATTATTGTTGTGGGAAACTGATATGTTGGTTCAAAAAACTTCATTGATAATGCAAGTAGAGATATGTTAAAAATATCAACTAATCTGTATAAAACAAATTAAACCAACCATAATTTGTATTGAGTGAATGGGGCAGGACAATTAAATGGAAGATAAATTTCAAAATTTAAAGGTAATGGTGATTGACGATTCAAAAACAATTCGACGTACGGCTGAAACTTTACTCCAGCGAGAAGGTTGTGAAGTTGTGACAGCGGTTGATGGTTTTGAAGCCTTATCGAAAATTGCCGAAGCAAATCCTGATATCGTTTTTGTTGATATTATGATGCCGCGCTTAGACGGCTATCAGACCTGTGCCCTAATCAAGAATTCATTAAACTATCAAAATATTCCAGTGATTATGTTGTCAAGCAAAGACGGTTTGTTTGACCAAGCAAAAGGGCGCGTTGTGGGGTCTGATGAATATTTAACAAAGCCATTCAGTAAAGATGAGCTGTTAAATGCGATTCGTAACCATGTTAGCGCATAAAATTTAAATTGAGGAAAAAATGGCTCGTATACTTATAGTAGATGATTCTCCTACTGAAACTTTTCGTTTTAGAGAAATTTTAACAAAACACGGTTATGAAGTAATTGAAGCAACCAACGGTGCTGATGGCGTAACAATGGCACAAGCTGAGTTACCTGATTTAGTTCTTATGGATGTGGTGATGCCAGGGATGAATGGCTTCCAAGCGACTCGTCAAATTAGTAAAGGCAAAGATACACAACACATTCCTGTCGTGATTGTAAGTACCAAAGATCAGGCGACAGATCGTGTATGGGGTAAGCGTCAAGGGGCATGTGATTATCTGACCAAGCCAATTGATGAGCAACAGCTTATTGATGTAATTAAACAATTATTAAGTTAATTCATACGAGCCTTTTCATTACTCAATACGGGATAGGTTATGGCAGCAAATGGATTTATCGAATTGCTTCGCTTATCCAAGCGAGGCAATAAACAATATGCTTCAACTCAAAATGAAGTCAGCCGATGGTCTGGTATCGCATTTGAGATGTTAGGGCAATATTTTGTTGCACCATTGGGGGAAATTTCTGAGGTGATTTATCCACCGAAATATACCCCAGTTCCAAATACTCAGGCATGGGTACGTGGTTTGGCAAATATTCGAGGACGATTGCTTTCTGTTTCTGATTTAACACATTTTATTTCAGGACAACGCAGCCAATTTTCTCCGACACAAAAAGTAATATGTATAAGTCATCAAGATCAGTATGTTGGCTTGGTTGTTGACCAAGTTTTGGGGATTCAGCACTTTAATAAAAAGAGTTTCTTTTCTCAAAGTGCTGAGTTAGACGATAAGTTGCAAGACTATTGTCAGGGGTATTTCCATCAACATAATCAACAATGGCATGTATTTTTACTGAGTCGGTTATTGAAAAATCCTCAATACATGAATGCATCAATAAAATTTATAAACTAATTTAATGCGCTACGGAAGATAAACGCGTATTCAGGGGAGAAGCTGATATGGGCTTTAAACTTAAAAAGAAAAATGCTAGCGGTAGCGATAGTGCTGGCTCAAAAAGTGGTGGTGCGTTTCTAGAAAAGATCCGTACGCAACTCGATCAGTTTTCTCGAATCTTCGGTGAAACTGAAAAATCAAAGCCTATTCTTTATCGTGCGTTAATTGCTTTGGCTCTAGCAGTTATTCTCTTGATTTATCTTTTCGTTAGTGTGCCTCGTTCGAATCAGTTGACTCGTAGCTTGGGTGAGTTGCGTTTATTATCGCAAATGATTTCTCGTCAAGCGACTGAAGCAACTGCATCTGGTACACCAGAAGCAATGAAAAGCTTAGTTGAATCTCAACAGCGATTTGTAACGAACCTTGAAACCGTTGAAAGTGTTTACGGTACAGGTTCAGAAGAGTACAAAAAAGTAGATACGCTTTGGGGTGCGGTTGCTAAAAATATTGAGTTAATTACATCGCAACAAAAAGTTATTAATCAATTATACGATACCAATATTTCGATCAGTGAAACCATTCCTGAGATTCAGGCAGAGTATAACTTGATGGTCGATCAAATGGTTCGTGAGAACATGCCAAGTAGTCAGGTAATCATCACCAAGAACCAAGTGTTTATTGCGGAACGTATTTTGCGTTCTATTAACTCGGTACTGGTTGGTACAGATAACTCTAGTGTATCTGCAAATGACTTCGGCGCAGATATTGATACCTTTGGTGTTTACTTAAATGCTCAATTGAATGGTAGTGCTGAGCTAGGCGTAGAACGTATTACATCACCTGATCTACGCGAGTCTGTTGATAGTATTAAGTCTGACTATGATGCAGTTTTGAAATCAGCAGCTGAAACAGTTTTAAAGAACGCCAATCAAATCGTTCGTGTACGTCAGGCTTCGTCTGAAATTTTCTCACAATCAGATAATTTACTTGGTGCTTTAAATACCTTATCTGATAAAGCTGAAGGTGGTTGGGCTAATGTTATCGCAGGTATCGTATTAATTGGAGCTTTAGGATTACTAGTTTTCTCAGCATTACAGTTACTTGCATTGCGTAGTAATACGGATAAAGAGCGTGTTACACGCTTACAAGATGAGTATGACCGTAACCAGAATGCGATTTTACGTTTACTCGATGAAATTGCCGATCTTGCAGATGGTGACTTACGTTCATATGCAACAGTATCTGAAGACTTTACAGGGGCAATTGCTGACTCGATTAACTTTGCGATTGATCAATTACGTGATCTTGTATCTCGTATTACGGACACTTCGCAAGAGGTTGCTCGATATACACAAGATACGCAGAACATTACCAATCAGTTAGCAGAGGCATCTGAGCATCAGGCGCAAGAAATTGCAGGTGCATCAGCGGCGATGAACGAAATGGCATTGTCTATTGACCAAGTATCTGCAAATGCTTCTGAATCAGCAGATGTAGCACAACGTTCGGTACAAATTGCATCGAATGGTGCGCAAGTTGTAAACCGTTCGATCGAAGGTATGGATCATATTCGTGAACAGATTCAAGAAACATCAAAACGTATTAAGCGTTTGGGTGAATCTTCACAAGAGATTGGTAACATCGTCTCTCTGATTAACGATATTGCCGACCAGACAAACATCTTGGCATTAAACGCTGCTATTCAGGCATCTATGGCAGGTGAAGCTGGTCGTGGTTTCGCCGTTGTAGCGGATGAGGTACAGCGTCTTGCAGAACGGTCTGCATCAGCGACGAAGCAGATTGAGAGTCTGGTAAAAACGATTCAAACAGATACTAACGAAGCCGTTATTTCCATGGAACAAACGACTTCAGAAGTTGTTCGTGGTGCGAACTTAGCAAAAGATGCGGGTATTGCACTAGACGAAATTCAAACGGTATCGGGCGATTTGGCGAAGTTAATTGCAAGCATTTCTGATGCTGCAAAACTTCAGTCTGCATCAGCAGGTCATATTGCTACAACGATGAATGTCGTACAGGAAATTACATCTCAAACTACGACTGCAACTTTTGATACAGCTCGCTCAGTTTCTGAATTGGCAAATATGGCTGAATCATTACGTGAATCGGTAACAGACTTTAAGTTACCTGAATAAGTCAAGAAAGGAGGGTAGATGGGGTATCTGCCTTCCTTTTGTAGAGATCTAGACTATCTCGGCAAGATGAGGATTCGACGGAAAGACATCTTGTGCGTTAGATAAACGTATTTTTTAGCCACAACTCGTGGATAAAAACGAAAGAAGCCGCTATGAAAGAAATATTAAAAACGTTAGTTGAAACGATGACGCTTCCTGAAGATAGTTATCTTGAACAAGACTCAGAAATTCTCGAAATTTTTATCGAAGAGTTAGAAGAGATTTTTGTTGAGTTAGAACCTTTATTGGCTCAATGGATCGAGCAGCCGAATCAGCAAGATGTGTTGACAGATATTCGTCGTCATTTCCACACACTAAAAGGCTCTGGTCGCATGGTGGGTGCGAAGTCTTCTGGTGAATTGGCTTGGACGGTTGAGGATACTCTCAACAGAGTACTTGCTGGCACACTTCCGTTAAACAGTGAAATTCAGCAATATGTCCAAGCCATTTTCAATGTTTATCATTTTAAACTTTTCCAAGATTTTAAATCGGTTCAAAAGCATCAAATTAATCTAAAGCCATTGGTTCTTTTAGGACAACAATTACAACAACAGCATAGCCCTGAACCAGCGCTAGCTGAATTATTACAATTAGCAAATACACTGAATAGTGAAACAGTCACAACAAGCTTAGAAGAAGTTACTACTGAAGAAATTGCTGCAGAAGTTGAGTTCACAGAGGCTGCCGACTTTATTGGCGAAGATCAGATGGATGATGTTCTCATTAAAGAAACTCTCGCGATTTTCTTGGAGGAAGCAGAGGATCATTTAGCTACAATTGATCAGTTCTTGTTAAATGAGCGTCCAACCAACGACAACTATAATACTTTGATTCGTGCGTTACATACATTGCGTGGTAGTTCAGCTATGGCGCATGTGGATCAAGTATTTGAAGCAAGTTCCAAAGTAGAAAACTTATTTAAAACTTTGTTGCAAGATGAACTGGATTCTAGTTCTGACGAAACAGCGCTTCTTACAAATTATGCTCAGTTTGTTCGTGACTATTTACATACCTTGAAGCAAGAAGATGTCCAAGAGCAGCTTGATCAAATTTATAATACTTTTAATGCTGCATGGGATAGTTACGACTTCCAATTGGAAGAAAAACTTGGAGATGCTGTTCGTCCGCAGGGACTTGTCTCTCAGTTATTAGAATTGAATATCAATGATTTATTAGATGTTGAGTTTGATTTTGAAAAACGTGCTCGTAATGAATTTCCTCAATACATTCAGTCTTTAAGTCAGCAAACAGAGCTTTTGCTACAGCATACCCATCATCATGCGACGATTGGGATGTATCAATACACGAGTTTAATGCGATCAAGCTATCAAGATTTATTGTTCAAGCCAAACTTGTTGAATCTTGATTATGCATTTGATTTATATCATCAAGTACATCAATACTTTATTCAGTTGTTTGATACGCTAGCCGCTGGTCAACGTGTCACTTTAACTAAAGCTCATGAACTTTTATTGAATGAATTAAGTTCATTTACCCAGCAAAATGTTGAAACCTTAGAAGCTGAAAAAATTACAGAACCATTGCATCTAGCTGAGAGTGCGGATGTAGTTGAGGAAGCTGTTTCTCAAAATGTGAATACAGTTGAATCAAACGATATCTCTGCCCAATTAAGACTAGATAAACAGTTACTTGATTCTGCTGAATCTAACAAAGATTTTGATCCTGACTTATTAGATATTTTTCTTGAAGAAGCCGATGAATTGTTGTCTGGTATTGATGATGATTTGAATAGTTGGACAGCCGATCATCAAAATCTTAATGCACTTAAGAATTTGATGCGTTATTTGCACACCTTAAAAGGTGGTTCAAATATGATTCAGGCACGTCACATCGGTTTAATCGCGCATGAGTTAGAGACCATTTATGAGAAGTTAATCAATCAACAAATACAAGCTTCTCCTGATTTAATTCGTGTGATTCGTGCAGTACAAGATGATATTGCTGATCGGATTCAAACCATACGAGATCAAAAAGTTGATTATCCATCAACACATATTCTGACTGTCTTAACAGGTTTAGGTAAATCTACAGGCGTTGCTTCGGAAACTCCTGTTGATGTACAAACTACTTCTGAAGCATTCGTTGAAGAAGAAACAGCTATTGATGAACTCAGTATTGGAAACGAGCTAGAATTTACTGCTTCTAATCTGAATACTACGGTGGGTGATGAGCTGCCGACTTTAGATTTATCATTATCCCAAACTGCTGCTTTTGATACAGCAGATCAAGCATCTCAATTGGCTTTAGATAAGCAATTGTTAAATTCAAGCGAATCTAATCGTGAGTTTGATCCTGATTTACTGGATATTTTCCTTGATGAAGCAGATGAATTATTGGTTGGTATTGATTCAGACCTCAATTTATGGACCGCGAATTATCAAAATACGGATGCATTAAAGAATTTGATGCGTTATTTGCATACCTTAAAGGGTGGTGCAAATATGATTCAGGCACGTCATATCGGCTTAATCGCGCATGAGCTTGAAACGATTTATGAAAAGTTGATTAATCAACAGTTGCAGCCTTCACCGCAGTTAATTGGTTTAATTCGTTTAGTTCAGGATGATATTGCTGATCGTATTCAAATCATTCGAGACCAGCAGGTTGACTATCCATCAACACATGTCTTGCAATTGATTCAACAACCGAGCGGATCTGTTACTCATACTGATGCTTTAGAACATCAGGCTGAAGAAATTGAACTCGTTGAATCACAAGCGGAGATCATTGAGCCGCCATCAGAGCAAACTACGTTTGAAGTCGTAGAACCAATCGAACAGCCTGAAATAGAAGAAAGTTCTATATCGGTACATACGACTCAAGAAACGGAATCTCTACATGCTGATGATGAAGTTCGCTCTCTAGTTGAAGAGACTTTCTTAGAAGAAGCTGCTGAGCTACTTGAACAAGCTCAGAGCTTATTAAAACAATGGTTTGATCAACGTAGTAATCGTAGTTTGTTATTACAACTTCAGCGTAATGCCCACAGTTTAAAAGGTGGCGCACGAATGGCTGAGTTGGATGCAATTGCGATCATTGCATATCATTTAGAAAATGCATTCGAGCAGTTTGGTGTGCACCATTTCAATTCGAATGTTTACGATAATTTATTAAACACAGCCTTTGCTTGGTTAAGCGATGCAATCTTTAAACGCCAATATGCAAACTTTGATGGATTAAAACAAAGTTTGGAGAAGATGGAGTTTGTGGATGTTTCTGCTCAATTACCGCAAAAACTATCAGCCAAAGATATCTTTACGCCTGAATATACTATGGAGTTTGTTCAGGGAGATGGCACAGAGCCACCTTCAATGTTGGGTGAGTGGGAAAGCTCTGAGCGGGTTGAGCAAAACAATGAGATGATTCGTGTTTCAGCTGATGTCATTGAGAAGATGATTGACTTATCAGGTGAGAATGCAATCAACCGTTCACGTATCGAAATGGACTTAGGTCAGCTGGGCGGTACGTTAACGGAAATGGAGCTTGCGATTAAACGTTTGGCTGATCAGTTACGTCGTATGGAAGGCGAATTGGAAAGTCAGATTATTGCACGCCATGGTGGTGAAAACTCGCGCTATGAAGACTTTGACCCATTAGAAATGGATCAATATTCTTCTTTAAATCAGTTGTCGAAATCGTTAGCTGAATCAGCATCGGATTTGGTTGACTTTAAAACAACCTTATCTGAAAAGATTCGTGATACCGAAGGTCTGTTATTACAACAGTCGCGTATTCAGGCTGAAATTCAAGAAAGTCTGATGCGTACTCGCTTGGTTCCATTCTCTAGATTGTTACCTCGTTTACAGCGTATCGTGCGCCAAACTGCATCAACGTTGAATCGACCAACGGACTTAATTGTTAATAATACTGAAGGCGAGTTGGATCGTAGTATTCTTGAAAAATTGGTTGCACCATTCGAACACATGCTGCGTAATGCGATTGACCATGGTATTGAAGATCATGAACATCGTTTGAAAGCCAATAAGCCAGAAACGGGTAGTATTGTTTTAAATATTGGTCGTCAAGGTACTGATGTTGTTGTGACATTCAGTGATGATGGTAAAGGGATTGATGTTAGTCGAATCAAGCAGAAAGCAATTCAAACTGGTCTGATGACCAAAGATCAAAAGCTTGATCAAGAAGAAATTCTACAATTTATTTTCCATCCGGGCTTTAGTACCGCGGCTCAAGTCACCCAAATTTCAGGGCGTGGTGTAGGTCTTGATGTGGTTCAAAGTGATATTAAGGCGCTTGGTGGTCACGTCAGTGTTGACTCTAAATTAGGTAAAGGCACAACATTTACTATTCGAGTTCCAACTACGGTAGCGGTAAGTGATGCCTTGATGGTAAAAGCTGGCGATCAACAATTTGCATTCCCATTGGCGCAAATTGACCGTATTGTCCGTATTTCACCTGCTGCACTAGAGCAATACTTTGAGAGTAAAGAAGACTATTTCAAAATCGATCAGGAAAATTACCGTTTACGTTACTTGTCTGAATTCGTTGCGGGACAGCCAATTCCTCGTTTGAGTGGTATCGTGCATTCATTGCCAGTTCTGTTAGTTAAAGGTGCTCAAGGGCAAACGACCGCGCTGTTGGTTGATCAATTAATTGGTTCACGTGGACAAATTGTAGTGAAACCAATCGGCCAACAATTCTCAAGCATTGGCGTAATTGCAGGTGCAACGATTCTTGGTGATGGTCAAGTTTGTTTGATCTTGGATGGTCAAAATATTGCACGTCAAGCGCAGTCGACCCATCGTAGCAAACAAGCTGATGAGACTTATACTAAACATCGTTATGATGAGCGTCGCTTGATTATGATCGTCGATGACTCAGTAACGGTGCGTAAAGTTACATCTCGCTTGTTGGAACGACAAGGTTATGATGTGGTTACTGCTAAAGATGGTGTGGATGCGATGGAGCAACTTGAAACCATTAAACCAGATTTGATGTTGCTTGATATTGAAATGCCAAGAATGGATGGTTTCGAGGTAACAAACCTTGTTCGACATCATGAATTACATCGAGACTTGCCAATTATCATGATTACCTCACGTACAGGTGAGAAACATCGTGAGCGAGCGTTGTCATTAGGTGTAAGTCAGTACATGGGTAAACCATTCCAAGAAGAAGCTCTCTTGGAAAATATTGAAAGTTTACTGGCAGTGCGCTAAGAGGTGAATAATAATGGCTAAAAAGAGCGCTAACTCTACATTAGGTCAAATTGACCAGCAAGAGTTACAGCATTTAATTACAGTTTCTACTGGATTTATTGATGCTTATATTATTGAGTGTCATCAAAATGTGCCAATGTTACTGCCACAGAATATTGTTTTGTCCGCAATGGATACTCAAACCGATGCGGACTATATCGAGTGGCATGATTTAAAGCTTCCTGTTTTTTCTGTGAATGATCCGAGTGAGCAGCAAGGGGTTGCATTAGTTATTGAGGGTGATGACGTTTCAGAACGCTTTGCTTTAGTTTGTAATGAAATGCCTGAATCGATTCGATTGCGTATTTCTGAGATTGTAGATGAAGAGCGGGATATTGCTGATCAGAATGTCTTTAAATATGTGAAAATGGGGGATAAACAGTTTTATGTCCCAGATTTGCAAAACATACAAAAAAAGCTTGGTTTATAGTAAAAAAGGAACTCATTTGAGTTCCTTTTTTACTTAATTTTATTTTTATGCGAGCAATTCAATAAGGATTTGTTCGTAGATTTCAGCTAACGGATCTAGATCGTCTACATTCACATGTTCATTAATTTGGTGAATTGTTGCGTTTAAAACGCCTAACTCTAGCACTTGAGCACCTGTTGGCGCGATAAAGCGACCATCTGAAGTACCGCCACTGGTTGAGAGTTCTGCATCAACATTAACGACATTTTTGATTGCCGTGGTTGCGGCATTTACAAGTTCACCAACTGGGGTTAGGAATGGTAATCCTGACAAAGTCCAGTTGATGTCATAAGTTAGATTGTATTTGTCGAGTATTGCTAAAACGCGTTGTTTTAATTCATCTGCGGTGACTTCTGTTGAGTAACGGAAGTTGAATGTCACTTTAAGTGTACCTGGAACAACATTTGTTGCACCTGTTCCGGCTTGGATATTTGAAATTTGGAATGATGTTGCAGGGAAATATTCATTTCCATGATCCCATATAGTTTCACATAAATCATTGATTGCTTTAGATGCTAGATGGATTGGGTTTTGCGCAAGGTGCGGATAAGCAACGTGCCCTTGTTTGCCATGTACCGTGAGTACTGCATTGAGTGAACCACGACGACCATTCTTAATAATGTCACCAAGTGTATTGGTACTAGATGGCTCGCCAACTAAACACCACGTCATTTTCTCATTACGCGCTTCTAAAGTTTCTACAACTTTAACCGTACCATTGATTGATGGGCCTTCTTCATCAGAAGTAATTAGGAAAGCAATAGAACCTTTGTGATCTGGATGTTTAGCAACAAAACGTTCGGATGCTACAACCATTGCGGCTAATGCTGTTTTCATATCTGCTGAACCGCGACCATATAACTTACCATCACGGATGCTTGGTAAAAAAGGATCTGAATTCCAAGCATCTAAGTGACCAGTCGGGACAACATCCGTGTGACCAGCAAAGCAAAACACTGGGTGTTCAGTTCCACGACGCGCCCATAAGTTATCAACGTCATCAAAGCGCATATTTTCGATTTTAAAACCAACCTTTTCTAAACGCTCAGCCATGATTTTTTGGCAATCATGATCGACTGGAGTGACAGAGGGTTGACGAAGGAGTTGTAGGCTAAGTTCTAAAGTATCGGAATGGTTCATGCGAGATGTGGCTAAATCTGGTGAAATCTGAACCGATATAATAGGGGAATATCACTGAGAAAGGTATGTCAAATTAAACCTTATCTATGTCTAGATAAGGTTTTGTGGAGGTTGTTCTAAAAAATTACATTTTATCCTGAGTTTTTTCAGCAGTTTGAGTAACTTTATCACCTGCTTTAGACACATCCTGCCCAAAACCCTTAAAGGTATTACAACCAGTCAATACAAAAGCGGTCATGATCGAAGCAACTAAGATTTTTTTCATCATCTTCTCCGTTTAAATGTAATTATGATGTTCTTAGAGACTAAAAAAAGTACTAGAAAATGAACATGATGGTTTATTGGTAGATGTGTTATGAATTGTTACTTCACAAACAAATCTTCATTTAAGCTGAGTTTAATGACGTAAGTCTTGAGGTTCGAAACATATAATATTGAGGCTTATTCATAGGGGCGTAGTACAGACCATCAGTCCACCATTTTGCCGATTCAGAACTCAAGTTTTGATTTGGACATAACCATTCAGGGCGTT
>NZ_DJLC01000238.1:0-10085 GCF_002434875.1 Acinetobacter sp. UBA6526
GTTGAGTCAGTTTGGTCAGAAGCATCTGAAATACGATGGGTTAAATCAAAATCTTAAAAGAGTTTTGCCTTGGCTAACAGTTTTATTCCTGATGATTTCATTGCTAATGAATTGTCATTATGAAGGTTCTTCAGTTGGACCTTTAACATGGCTATTCGTGATACTAACAACAGCATTTTTTTTACAAGTACTTAGTTTTTATCTATTTAGAAAATATTTCATTTTGATTTGGTTAGGTTCGATCATTTTCGCTTTTATTTTTACAGCACTAGAGCTTTTAGCGTTTATTTAAGCTTTTCGAGGTAGAAGCGAATACGCTCTTATAAATAAATTAAATTAACAAAAAACAAGAAAAATAAATTCCACCATTTGATGAAAACGATTATTATTATCATTTAATGGTAAAAGCAAGGAATTATATAATGCTTACGCTTTCACAAAAACTTCCAGACTATTTCGAATACTATGAAGACGGAACGCAATACTATTTGCGTCAAGTACAATACCCGCAAGATATTCCGCTTTTACACCAATGGATGCATGAACCGCATGTGATTCCTCAGTGGCAATTGAATAAGTCAGAGCTAGATTTACAGGTTTATTTTGACAAGATGCTGGCAGATGATCATCAACGTTTATTGATTGTCGGGATTGACGGTAAAGATGTCGGTTATACCGAAATTTATGAAGGGAAACGTGATCGTTTAGGCCGTTATTACGAAGGAGATGAGCAAGATCTAGGTTGGCACTTACTGTTTGGTGATAAGTCAGTTTTTGGTAAAGGTTTCTTACGTCCAACCATTCGTTTACTAAGTTTTTATATTTTTGAACATTCGCAAGCAAAAAAAATTGTAGGTGAACCTGATCATACCGTTAAGCCGTATGCGGCTGTAGTTGAAGAAATGTGTTATGAAAGCCAGCGGTTAATTCCAATGCCAGAAAAAACGGCGATGTTGTACTACTGTTATCGAGAGACTTTTTATAATAAGTTCGAGAGCTATTTCAAAGCTTCACAACAACAATCAGAGGCTCAACCAGCCTAAATCTCGTAAATAATATAGGTGCTGCAACTGAGACATGGGGGTTAACTATGTCTCAGTGATAATCATAGCTTTGGATATTTATTTACTTTTTAAAGTCTAATCAACGTAATTTGGCTGAAGTCCTTAGATATTTAATCTCTCTGTAGATTGATCCATATGATCAAATAGCACTCATATTTTATATGGTTATGCAAGTCAACTTCCCCATAAATTACAATTATAGTGTGGGCTTGAAATGATTTGATTGTTTTTTGATCAAATTTATTTCATTTATTTACAATTCGGATTTTATGCTCATTTTTTAGTTAATCTATAAAAAGCGATAGTAAAAGAAAGGAGTACAAATGCTTATTTTTCATGATTATCCTGTTCAAGGGGCGCTTTTTGACATGGATGGGACGATGTTTGACACGGAACGTTTACGTTTTCAAACATTGAAACAAGCTTCAGAAGAGCTCATTGGACAGGAATTCTCTGATGACTATTTAATGCAATGTTTGGGACTGAGTGCTCGAACTGCTGAAGAACTAGCGAAAAAGTTCTATGGTGAGGATGTACCTTACGCGCAAATAAGAAAGCGCGCTGATGAATTAGAGTTAGAATCAGTTCGTATGAATGGTGTACCGATTAAAAAAGGTCTCATTCAGGTATTAGAGCGACTACGCAAGTCTGGTTTGCGTATGGCTGTTGCGACTTCAAGTCGTAGAGCAATCGCTGAAGAATATTTAATTAATGCAAATGTATATAAGTTTTTCGATTTACTGGTTTGTGGGGATGAAGTAGAGCGTGGTAAGCCTCATCCAGAAATCTTTTTAAAAGCGGCACAAAAACTAAATCTACAGCCACAACAATGTTTAATGTTTGAAGATTCTGAAAATGGTATTTGTTCTGCGAGTGATGCAGGCGGTATCACGATTTTATTTAAAGATATTAAAGAACCAAATGACCGAATGTTGTCTAAAGCAAAATTCTACTATCAAGACATGTATGAATTTTTGAATGCTTTGGATGAATATACTCCCGAAATCGGTATGCCACATTTACAAGAACCATTTCCGCAAAGTTTGAATCAGCTTACTGTTGGTATTCATGGCTTCGGGGCAATTGGTGGTGGTTATATTGCCCAAATTTTATCGCATTGGGATGGCTACACACGTCCAAAACGAATGTTAGCATCTACGCGAAATCGTTTATATCTTGAGTCAGTAAATAGCTTTGGTAGCTATAGTATTCGATATGGTCAGTCTTCTTATGATGAGCGTATTGAAAATCTAAGCGTGATTGACGCTGATAATGAACAGCAAATGCTCGAGATGTATATGCAATCGAGTTTAATCGCACTTTGTCTCCCAGAACAGGCGATTGCATCTGAAGCAAAAATTATTGCCAAAGGGCTGTTGGCGCGTTTTATGTCTCAGGATATGCAGAACAATGAGCCGATTACATTCCTGATTATTCTCAATAAAGTATGTGCCAAGTATTTGGTCTTAAAAAATATTCGAGAAGCTTTGCTTGAAATTACAGATGAAGATATTGCTGAGCACATTTTAAGTGAACATTACTTCTGTGATACCGTTGTTAACAGAATGGTTTCAAAACTCACCGATCAAGCTTTATATCGCCAGTTAAATATTAAGCATCGTCTGTTTAAGCAGTATCAGTCTGATCTTAATGATGAAACCATCGAGCTTTCGGATGAAACTGCTTTAACGGAAAAGCAAGAACAGCAAATTACTAACTGTCTGGAAGATATGCGTGGACAATTCCAAGCAGGTCAGTTCTTACAAAATATGGACTTAATCTTGTTCCATAGTGAAACGGATATGCCGATTTATGTTGAAAATCGCAGTCCATTATTGAGTAAGATGCGCCAAATGATTTTGGTTGATCAAATTTCAGATATTCAGATCATTAAGAACCGTTTATGGAATGGTTGTCATGCAATGCTAGCGTGGTATGCAAGTACCATCGGTCATGAAATGATTGGTATTGCAATGGCTGATTCAAAGATCAAGAAATATGCGGAACAGGTTGTCGATGAAGTGAAACTAGGTTTGGTTAATATTGTGCCGAATCAAGCCAAAGAACTAGATCGTATGGCTGAAAGTTTCCTGAACTCGTGTCGATCAGCTTATAAAGATCCATGTGAACGTGTCGCGCGTGATCCGCTGCGAAAGCTTAATTTTAATGAGCGTGTGTTTGGAAGCATTGAAAATCATATTCATCAAGCACTTCCTTATCAAAATTTATTGAAAGGTGCGGTGTATGGTTATGTTTATGCACTTAAAAATTTAAATCTTGATAGTGAAGAGGTAGCACAACATCTTCACAAAAATATTGCTCAGATGGATATTACGGATGGCCAGAAGAAAGTTTTGTCAGGCTTGGTCGTGCAAGGCATCCAAAATGAACTGAAAGAAACAGGTATTCAATTCGATTTTTTGAGTTTAGAACTTAATCCTGAATATGCCTAAAGCGATACACGAAAAGCACTTTAATTGTTAAAGTCATTTATGTTTGAATAACACAACTTTCTATAAGTGTTTAAAGTTGTGTTATTACAAGCATCTACTCAGCTCATTTCAACTGAACGCCGTGATTATTCTGAATGGCATCATGGTCGTTCAGATTTTGCTGTGTGGTATATCGAAATAGATCAAGCAGAAGTTATTCAGTATTTAGATCATATTAAAACAAAATTTTCAGACTTGTTGATCGATTCCAATCAACGGCAGTACCACATCACTTTATTCGTTTGTGGGTTTCTAACGCCAAAATCTTCACATTATGATGATGACTTTGAAATTGATACATTAAAGCAGCAGGTTCAGGCATTAAACTCGCTGGAAATAGAACCTTTCGAACTTGAAATTACCCAGTTGGATAGCTTCAGCAGTGCATTATTTCTACAAGTTGAAGATAACAATAAAATTTTAGATGGGATTCGTCAGCAACTCGCTCAATATTCAGATGAAATAGCTGCACTTGAGTATTGTCCGCATATTACTTTAGGTTTGTATAACGATGCTTGGCAAAGTGATTTAGTGCTGGATCGTATTCAAAGCATTGCAATAAAACCATTTAAAATTCAGGTGAAATATTTAACTTTCGGCTATTATAAAGCTCAGATTTTACAAGGATTACTTTATCCTTATCACCAAATTAGATTAGGTTAAATATGTTACAACTGATTTTAGGCGGTGCTCGCTCTGGAAAAAGCCGTTTGGCGGAGCAAATCGCAAAAGATACTGGTTTGACAGTTACTTATGTTGCGACGGCACAAGCCTTAGATCAGGAAATGCAACAACGTATTCAATATCATCAACAACAACGCCCAGCAGATTGGCATTTATGTGAAGAACCCATATTACTCGCGGATCAGCTTCAACTGCTAGATCAGGAAAATCATGTCATTTTGGTTGATTGCCTGACGTTATGGTTAACCAATCTATTACTATCAGAAGATATCGCCTTACAGCAGATAGAAACAGAAAAATTATTAAATGTGCTACCGAAATTAAAATCACACATTATTTTAGTCAGTAATGAGACAGGACTGGGTGTTGTCCCAATGGGCGAAATAAGCCGTCGTTTTGTCGACGAAGCAGGGCGTTTACACCAAGCTTTAGGCCAAAGCGCAAATAAAGTGATGTTTTGTGTCGCAGGTTTTCCGATGATTTTAAAAGATGAGAAATAACATGTCTGAACAAGCTTCTTGGTGGTTAGCGTCTATTCAACAGCCTGATATCGCGGCACAATCACAAGCTGAGCAACGTCAACTACAATTGACTAAGCCTACAGGTGCATTGGGTGATTTAGAGCAAATTGCGATTCAGCTTGCGAGTTTACAAGGAACTGTTCATCCACAGATTCAACAACCTTGGATTACGATTTTTGCAGGCGATCATGGTGTTGTAGAGGAAAATATTTCAGCCTATCCACAAGCTGTCACACGTCAAATGCTGCAAAACTTTGCTTCAGGTGGCGCTGCAATTAGTGTAATTGCGAAACATCATCAAGCTCAGTTGCAAGTGATTGACTGCGGAACGGTAGGTGAGCCTTACCAATATACTGGCGTTGAGCGTCATTGTATTCGTGCTGGAACAGCGAACTTTGTACAGCAAGTTGCAATGACTGAGCAAGAATGCATTGCAGCCATGCAATTAGGGAAAGAGAGTGTTGATCTTGCTCGAGCTAAAGCGGCGGATATCTTTATTGCTGGTGAGATGGGTATTGGGAATACCTGTTCTGCATCAGCATTAGCCAGTCTGTTATTGAATGAAAGTGCTGAGCAACTAACTGGTGTTGGTACTGGAATTAATCATCAGCAGCTTGCACATAAAGTTTCTGTCATTAATCAAGCAGTTAAGTTACATGCAGCACATGTTGCTGATGATGCTTTGAAAATACTTGCGGCTGTAGGTGGTTTAGAAATCGCAGCAATGACAGGTGCATTTCTCCGTTGTGCACAGATTGGAATGCCAATCGTGGTTGATGGTTTCATTAGTTCTGTTGCTGCATTATGTGCTGTTCGAATTCAGCCTCAGACAAGGGCGTGGATGTTGTTTGGACATCAATCTGCTGAGTATGGTCATCAACGCATTTTAAAAGAATTAGACGCGCGACCGATTTTAAAAATGAACTTGAGATTAGGTGAAGGCAGTGGTGCAGGTTCAGCGCTTTCAATGATTCAACTTGCTTGCACTTTACATAATCAAATGGCAACTTTTGCCGAAGCAGCTGTATCAGGAGATAAGGTTGCTGATTGATTTACTTCGGCACGGAGAAACGACTTTAAGTCATACCTTGCGTGGCCACACCGATGATGAGCTGACAGAACAAGGTTGGTTGCAGATGCAATCAACCATTCAGAACAATATAGACAATGGTTCGTCTTGGGATGTCATTTTTACTTCGCCATTACGCCGTTGTCAGTTGTTTGCAGAACGATTAGCTGTGAAAATACAACGACCTCTCATCGTTAATTCGAACATCAAGGAAATGAACTTTGGTGACTGGGAAGGATTAGCCACTCAGCATATTTATGAAAATTTTCCAGAGCTGTTGGCAAATTTTTGGCAGTTTCCAACACAGTATCACGCGCCAAATGGCGAGTCTTTAGCCCAATTTAAGCAACGCGTGATGATTGGTTTTGAAGAAATTTCAATTCAAATGCAAACAGAAGATTGGAAAAATGCATTAGTTGTGACGCATGGTGGTGTCATCAAGTTATTAACCTGCCTCGCTAGAGAGCAACACCTCAATGATTTATTAAAAATGCCAGCTGAATTAGGCAATCTATATCAAATTGAATTATTAAAATCATTAGATCAATTGACGTTTATTGAACGTGATTAAGCACTTTTCTTTAATATTTTTTATTTTAACGATTTAATAGAACTGTCATTGTCACTGCCTAAGATACATGACATTTCTTTATCTATAAGTAAATTAATTATGAAGATATTATTTAAAAGCAGTGTGTTATGTCTCAGTATTTTATTGACGGCTTGTAATAGTGATGATTCTCAAAATTCGCAAAAAACTCCTGATACAGATAGCTCATCTAAATTTTATCAAACCAAAACACCTTACCAACCACAGCAAGAAATAAAGACCTATCAGCAAATTCCTGAAGGTTATCAAGCAGTATTCACTGAATTAGTTGCTCGTCATGGCTCTAGAGGTTTATCAAGTATTAAATATGATTTAGCGCTTTATAATTTATGGAAACAAGCCAAAGCCGAGAATGCATTAACGCCGTTAGGTGAGCAACTGGGTGCAGATATTGAAGCAATGATGAAAGCAAATATTTTGCTGGGTTATGGTATTGATGGTATTCGTCAGTTTGGTTATGGCAATGAAACAATGGTTGGGATTCAAGAACAACGCGGTATTGCGGATCGTTTATTACAACGTTTACCCACATTATTTAAAACCGCAGCTGCTCAACCAGCGTCTATTTTATTACAAAGTTTGGTGTAGATCGCGCAATAGATAGTGCTAAATTCTTTACAAATGAATTGATTCAGCAACAGCCTGAACTTAAAAATCAAATTACACCGTTTTCGTATACCAGTTTAGCCAGTAGTAGTGTTCCAACGATTGAAGATGGTGGTGTAGACCGTTTTAAACTTTACTTTCACAGCCTAAACCAAGAACAAGATTTAACGCAGCCTTTATCTGTACAGCAACAAGCGATTTATGATGCAAGTCAGGCTTATCAACAGTTTGAGGAAGAAGATGCTGATTTAGCTAATAAATTAGATGAACTGGCTGAAAATACGCGTGCTGAACAGGTTGCAATGCGTGTATTAACACCGATTTTTAAACCTGAATTTATTAAAAAATTAGGTACAAGCGGATATATTTTTTCGAACACTGGCTCATACACCGTTACTGCTCCATCAGGTGAAACCGTGACTGAAAATGGTAAAGGAAAGAATAAGATTGCTAGTGCTGTAGATGCAGCTGCTTATATTTATGAGTTGTATTCGATCTCAGGTGGAATGCAGTCTGAGCTTAAAGGTGTGAGTTTTGATAAATACATGCCAACCGACGCAGCTGAATTTTATGCAGAATTCAACGATGCTGATGATTTTTACTCTAAAGGCCCAAGTTTTACCGAATCAAATGGTGTTACAAGTGCGATGGCGCAAGGATTAAAACAGGATTTGTTTAGCCAAGTTGATGCAGTTATTGAAAGAAAACAGTCGCATCTTGCTGTTTTGAGATTCGCTCATGCTGAAATTATTATTCCATTGGCAACAAGTTTGGAATTAAATAACATGATGCAACCGTTGCCGTTACGTCAGACCTATAGCTATGACAACAGTGCATGGCGAGGTGAAATGGTTTCTCCTATGGCAGCAAATTTACAGTGGGATATTTACCAAAATGCCCAAGGGAACACCTTGGTCAAAATGTTCTACAACGAGAAAGAAACCTTATTTAAGCCATCATGTGATTATGCGCGTACCAACTCAAATAGTTTCTACTATGACTATTTAAAATTAAAACAATGCTATCAAATGCAATAATCAACTGATCTTTTTTGATTGGGAATAGACTTGCTATTCCCAATTTTATTTCTTCATAATCTGTCAATTAAAAATTATTGAATGAAGCTGATTAAATATGATGCCTTTTTGGATTGCCTTGCAATTTTTGACGGTTCTACCAGTTGAACTAAAAACGATGCCAAGTGCAAAACAAAATGGCCAAGCCATTCTTTTTTATCCTGTTATTGGTCTACTTATCGGTCTTATTTTATTTGCTTCTTCAATTCTCTTGGTCAAACTTCCAACCTTACTCATTGCAAGTATCATTCTTGTGTTATGGATTTGGCTAACGGGCGGTTTACATCTTGATGGTTTAGCGGATACTGCTGATGCTTGGGTGGGTGGTTTTGGTGATCCAGAACGCACATTGGAAATAATGAAAGACCCAACGTGTGGCCCGATGGGTGTACTCAGTTTAATTGTTGTTTGTCTTTTAAAGTTTGCAGCTTTATATGTGCTACTAGAACAGCATTTAGATTACTTTTTGCTGATATTTCCCGTATTAGGGCGTTGTGTTCCTTTATTCCTTTTCTTAACAACACAATATGTACGTGAAAAAGGTTTGGGCAGTTCTTTGACCGATTATCTACCTAAAGTAGCTAGTTGGATGGTTTTTGTCATTACATTATCATTTCTTTGTCTATATAAATGGTTAGGGTTTCTAGTTTTTATCTGCTTTATTTTTCTACTGATTATTTTTCGATCATTATTTGTGAAAAGAATTGGCGGGATTACAGGTGATACCGTTGGTGCAACGATTGAATTAGTTGAAACGGGATTGATCATGACTGTGGTGATAGGTTCTTTTTATATTTAGATGCGAGTTTAGTGACTAATCTCTCTTATCAAAGAAAGATTAGTCTGATAGTTGTTAGCGTTTAGCTCGAATGAAAAAACCGAGGATGACGAGCAACGCAATCAATCCAGCAATGGTTGCTAGAAGAATATCTCTTAATGTCTTATCTATCGGCAACCATGTCCATTTATGTAGATAGGCAAAGCTAAATCCTTCCAAAGCATCTTGTTGCGTGACTTGAGCTGCGATCACACCGCTACTTGGCTCGATATAAACTCTAAGTTGATTACTCAAACTCGTTTCTACTTTCGCGACAGGCAAGCGTTTATTAATAAAACCGTACTCCCCACCAAAACTTGTGATCCAAGTTGCTTGTTTGAGTTGATGAATAGTTAGATTGAAGTAATTTGTTGCTAAAATTTTACTTTGCTCAAGGACATCTAAATCTTCCGAGCTGTATGCATCAATCATTTGAATCGCGGGTGCTGTATCTTTTGAGTGATGGTGATGATCATGTTCATTTGCTGAGGTCATACTTCCTTGCATCTGTGGTTTGTCTGCCGATAGGATTAACCACGCTGCATGACTACGATCTGTACTAAATGCAATAGGTACAATGCTTAGACCTTGAACTGGATGTTGTGTAGCTCGTTTCCACGCGTCAGAACTTAAATCTTGTGCATGAAAAATAGGATTAAATGCAGGTATTTCTGGCTTTTTATTCCAAATATGATAAAAACCACTTATAACCCATAACAAGATAAATGTACTTAAGCTAACCGCAAGATAACGATGTAAAAATCGAATCGGTTTTTGACGTAGTCGATGGTTTTTACGATTGTGAATTTTAAAAAATAATCCAAACCCCATAAAAACTAAGCACAAGATTCCAATCAAAGCGAGTTGCATAATCAGTGATTGACCTTTCCAAGGTTGATCACCCCAAGTCCATGTATGACCTAAACGGAAAATTTTTGCCATCCACATTTTTTGATCATTTGACAATGTTGCAAGTCTTGATTGCGACGGATCAACATAGGCTCTAAGCCCATTGTCATAATTGACACGCCAAACGGGGAGCAGACGGTTCACACTTGGATAATCATCACTAAAACTCGTAATGATTTGTGCTGAAACAACCTGCTGTTTCGATAAGCCTGTGTACCAATTGGCTAATCGAATTAC
>NZ_DJLC01000044.1:0-587 GCF_002434875.1 Acinetobacter sp. UBA6526
AATTTTTGCACCTGGGAAAAATGATAAAGAGATGTCTTTCAGGATTTCGCGCTTTGGCGGAACCATTTTAGACACTCGGTTCATCGTATAAATATATTGGGCCACGCAGGACTCCTCAATTGAAAAACCAATACATCGCTAATCAGAATAAGCGAAAAATAATCGGACGTATTATACGCTGAAAAGCCCTTTAACTTGAAGTTAAGTTGAGATTTGTTTGTTTGCTTTAAAAGGATTTTCTTTTTCAAGACATTACACGATCAACCCAATCACAGTATCTCTCTGGATAAATGCAATTTTATTGAGATTGATATGAATAAAACTGCTAAAAATTGCATCATTTATGCACCATTTTGGATAGCTTTTAAGCTACACTCGCTTATTATTTAACTCACGTAGATGATGTAATCATGACCTATAAAGATGAAACTTTAGCCATTCATGCGGGATATTCACCAGAGGCGACTACAAAAGCCGTCGCTGTACCAATTTATCAAACCACATCTTATGCCTTTGATAATACACAACATGGTGCGGATCTATTTGATCTAAAAGTACAAGGCAATATCTATACACGGATTATGAAT
>NZ_DJLC01000044.1:887-22938 GCF_002434875.1 Acinetobacter sp. UBA6526
AATATCTATACACGGATTATGAATCCAACCACTGCGGTCCTTGAACAACGTATTGCAGCACTGGAGGGTGGAATTGGTGCATTGGCTTTAGCATCAGGTATGGCTGCCATCACTTATGCAATTCAAACGATTGCCGAAGCTGGTGACAATATTGCATCGGTTTCCACGCTATATGGTGGCACCTATAATTTATTTGCGCACACCTTGCCAAAGCAAGGCGTTGAAGTTCGTTTTTTTGATTATCAAAAACCTGAAGCGTTACGCTCAATTATTGATGAAAAAACCAAACTGGTGTTTGTTGAATCAATTGGTAACCCGCTCGGCAATATCATCGACTTAGAAGCGATCGCTCAGATTGCACATGAATATGGCGTTCCTGTGATTGTAGATAACACGGTTGCAACACCTGCTCTGCTCAAGCCATTTGAGTTTGGTGCAGATATCGTAATTCACTCACTCACCAAATATATCGGTGGTCATGGCAATAGCATTGGCGGCATCATTGTCGATAGTGGTAAATTTCCTTGGGGTAAATATCCAGAACGCTTTACAGCCTTAAATACACCTGATCCAAGTTATCACGGCGTGAACTATGTCGAAGTACTGGGTGAAGCTGCGTTTATCGCGCGTGCGCGTGTCGTTCCTTTACGCAATACAGGGGCTGCAATTAGCCCACTCAGTGTATTCCTCATTCTACAAGGATTGGAAACACTGAATCTGCGCATGGAACGTCATACTGAAAATGCCATCAAAGTTGCAGAATATTTAAAACAACATCCAAAAGTAAAATGGGTAAATTACGCAGGATTAAAAGACCATCCACAGCATAATCTGGCTCAAAAATATGTGAAAGGTAAACCTTCTGCGATCCTTTCTTTCGGTGTGGAGGATGGTCGTGAAGGTGGCACACGCTTTATTGATGCATTACAGCTATTTACACGTTTAGTAAATATTGGTGATGCAAAAAGCTTGGCATGTCATCCAGCAACAACAACACATCGTCAATTGAACGAAGAAGAGCTCAAATCAGCAGGTGTCAGTGAAGACCTCGTGCGCTTGTCTATTGGGATTGAGCATGTTGATGACCTGATTGCTGACCTCGAACAAGCCCTTGCTCAAGTTTAATTTTAATGAAATCAATAAGCCTCCTGAGTGAGGCTTATTTTTTGTTCAAATCTCAAAAATTATTATTGCTTTTTCAACTATTACAACACTTTGTTTTAGAGTTTTTACTCTAAAAAAATTATTATTTTTCAAATATTTACACTGGACAAACAAAAAATATCGGTTAATATACATACAAAATAAAGTGCAATGTTTAATCGCAATAAGAAGACATTGCAAACAACAGCTTGATTAATGTAGGTAACTTACATGAACGGAAAACTCAAAAAACTTTTTCAGCAAAAAGTCGACGGTAAAACAATCATTGTCACAGGTGCATCTAGTGGCATTGGTCTAACGGTTTCAAAGTATCTTGCTCAAGCTGGTGCACATGTCTTATTACTTGCTCGTACCAAGGAAAAATTAGACGAAGTTAAAGCTGAGATCGAAGCAGAAGGCGGTAAAGCATCTGTTTTCCCATGTGATCTAAATGACATGGATTCGATTGATGCAGTTTCTAAAGAGATTCTTGCTGCGGTAGATCATATTGATATTTTGGTCAACAATGCAGGTCGCTCTATTCGTCGTGCGGTACATGAGTCGATTGATCGTTTCCATGATTTTGAACGTACCATGCAATTGAACTACTTCGGTGCAGTTCGTTTAGTTCTCAATGTATTACCGCACATGATGCAACGCAAAGACGGTCAAATCATTAACATCAGTTCGATTGGTGTATTGGCAAATGCAACACGCTTCTCGGCTTATGTCGCATCGAAAGCTGCGCTTGATGCATTTAGCCGTTGCTTATCGGCAGAAGTTCATTCGCACAAAATTGCAATTACTTCGATTTATATGCCTTTAGTGCGCACACCAATGATCGCACCAACTAAGATTTATAAATATGTACCAACGCTTTCTCCAGAAGAAGCGGCTGATTTGATTGCTTATGCAATCGTAAAACGTCCGAAGAAAATCGCGACAAACCTTGGTCGTCTTGCATCGATTACTTACGCGGTTGCACCTGACATTAACAACATTTTAATGTCGATTGGTTTTAACTTGTTCCCTAGCTCAACAGCTTCAATCGGTAAACAAGAAAAACTTAATCTTGTGCAACGTGCTTATGCCCGTTTGTTCCCAGGCGAACACTGGTAATCTTGAATGACATAAAAAACCTCCCTTAATGGGAGGTTTTTTTATTATTTAATTACAGAAACTTGGTTGGTATTGATATACAAACTGGGTTTTGGTGGCTGTTGAGCTCGGTGCGTTATATTGCGTTAAACCCTTTAAAGCACTAAAGCTTAAAGCTGCTCGTGCCACGACTTTTTTGGTGTAATCCGCATTTGCATCTGCGTACTTAAATGACACCTCAACCACAGCAGGCTTCAATCCTGTATAAGGCATCTGGGTATACCACAAGCTCATTTCCAAATCGGCATCAAACTCACCTAAATCAATGGTTGCACCATCATATTTACGTTCATAAATAGTTAAACCACCAACCTGTTGTAAGCTCTGACTGTTGCTAAAGGTGTAATTGTTTTTAAAGCCCGTAAATAAAGTATTAATGTCTTCAAAATCATTGATCGTTCTTGACGTTGGAACTGTCGTAGACTTGCTTGCAACCACAAGAAAACTCAAATTATCTTTACGGGTAATATCATCTTCAAGCTTGGTTTTCGCACCTGATACGCTACTGCTCATATCTTCAAAATCAGTAATGTAGTGATCATAACCACGATATTTCAAAGTGACTTCTTTCGCGCCATTTTCGATACGCTCTCTAAAGCTATAGCCCATATTATTCAATGGGCAGCTTCCTTGAGTATCATAAAAACGGACTTCACGTTGCGTATCGAGACTCATATTCCCTGTGACATTACGGCTAATTTTATTTTCAATCGCTGTTTTCGCCTGACTAAAATAGCTATTTACATTACTTGCTTCATTACCATAACTAAAATTGTTGGGATCTAATAATAATTTGTATTCGCGAGAAGTTACTTTAGGTGAAGCGTAGCTAAGCGATGGCAACACAACAATAGTGAGTAAAGCCATCAAGGTCAGTTTATTTATTTTCATCTTGGTTCTTCTTAAAAAAGTGAATTAAAAAAGCCCAAAAGTTTTTGCTTTTGGGCTTCAAGTCTTGTTATGGATTGAACAGATTCAACTTATCAACGACATATAAGGTTGGCGTATCGACACGCATACGCGCATTATCCAAATATTTTTGCTCTAAACCGTTATCATTTCTCCAAAGTCCCATGTCATCATCATTCAGCACACCAAGATGCTGATGATCAATCAACCATAAGCCTTCCATTTTGTCATGTGCATAACTCACTCGTTTGCCCATATCCAACACCAAGGTTTTGCTGACAGGTTGAATATTTAAGGCTTGTAAACCCTCCCACCCTTGAGTCAAAACATACTGTTCTAGTGTTTTGCCTGCGATGGTCAAACCTAACTTTGAATCTTGCTGTAAGTCACCTTGAGCAGTGATATTTTCTAGGTTGGTGGCATCCTTGAGATCAATACGATATACATGTTTCATGATATTCGGATCGTCTTTGAGGAAGTTACCATCACGTTCAAGAACTAAAAATTCATGATCATTAATTGCAACGATCGCTGAGTTTGAGTTTGCTGCAATTTCTTGGCGATAAAGATATTGAGCAACCTTACCCGTCTCTAGGTTGATCGTCACAATACGGGTCAGCGTTGATTTATTGACTGCCTTGGTTGGCAGATTCATGGTGGATTGCATAATCCCAACCAATGTTTTTTGGTCAGGTGTAATTGTTAGACCTTCCATTCCACGATTGGCACGGCGATAACTAAACTCTTGCGGCAAGGTAAGCGTATTACGGGCATCGTTCGCAAAAGGATTGATACGGCCAATCTCTTTACCGTTAGCATCATAATGAACAATGTGCGGGCCATATTCATCACTAACCCAGAATGTGCCATCTTTCAATGCAGCCAAACCTTCACTATCAAGACCATAGTCATCCAGCTTGATCGGATTCGTCACAGGATCATAAGGCTTGCTTGAATCAACAGTAATCACATGACCATTGATGTCGTAAGGAGTTTCACCAGTGCCACCGAGAGCAGCAGTATTCGGTAAGCCCGTGATATTTTTTCCATTACGATCTTTCAATAAAATCGTTTTGATCAGTTTGACTGAACCATCATCTTGTGCCTCAAACAAACCAATTTTAGGAACATAATCTGGAAGCGGGAAAATCTTACCCGCCCCATGAACACCATCATCATAGTCAGCATTTGGACCACGATCGGTAATCGCATAAAACTGTTTTTTATTCGTGGGATGTGCCGCAACGTCAGAACCAAAGCCACCTTGACGAAGGGTAAATGGGCTATCAATGGTTGTACCATTGGGCTGAAAGCTCGCTAGAATTTCATAAGGTAATGCAATGCCTTGTGCAAATAAGTTTGCACCACACTGTACCGAACTTTGCTCGATTTCATTGGCATCCAATTGACCATTTTTGTTTTTATCCAGACCACTTTCAATACGTGTTCCAGCGCTCCAGCAATCATCATTACCCAACGCTAAAGGCGTTTGTTGAATCAAGCTGTTTAATCCATTTTGACCATTATCCCCATCAGAACATGCAGTCAATACAACCATCGAAGCCAATAAAGCCAAAGTGAGCGGTGTTTTTTTCATTGTTTACAAACATCATTGCCAAAGAGCCTTCATGCTAAGAAGCAAAAATGACAATCTCATGAACAAAAGATCACCAATCTATGACAACCGACGATGTGAATAAGTTTAAACTTATCCACAACTTGCCGCTTTTATCATCGGGTTATGGTTGTTGATAAACCCAAAGACTGGTTTTTTCCAAAGCTTTTCTTAAGTCCGTTTCTTGAATATCCCACTTTTGGATGAGTTGCATTAGCTGTGAAGTATTCAGCGGTTCTGTTCGGATAAAGTCCAACATTTCTGCGGACATTTCTAATTTTTGCGCCAACCATTTCCATCTTAAAATCATTCGCAGTACAGACAATGGTACATATTGCGTCGGTGCTTTTTGTTTCACTTGTGCGGCGATAATATTCAACATTTCAGCAAGAACAAATCGCTGTTGATGTGCAACCAAGAGTTCACGCTGTATTAAGCTTGGCTCAGTAGCGGCATGACTGATCACTCGCACAAGATAGTCGACGGTCACAAGTGGTAAATAGTGTTGTGGTGTCGCAGGAATGGCACTCATTTTTTTACGTTTTAATAAATCGACCATATGCGCCATCGGTTGGTTTACAGGGATTTCGCCTGTACTTGCATCTCCAACAACCGTTGCTGGATGAATAATCGTCCAATCTAAATTCAACCGCTTAGCTTGTGAAATCCATGCATAATGTGCCTCTATTTTCGAAGCTTCATAAGCGCCTTGACGGGCATAAATCTGTTCCCAGTTACTTTGCTCAGGTGATGCTGAATCTATCCCAATCTGCTGCAAATGTTGCTCCAAAGTCAGCATAAATCCTGAAACATGAACAACACGTCGTAACTGACAATGTTGCTGCATACAACGCAGTAAATTTACAGCACCTTCAACATTCACAGTGCGGGCTTGTTGCATACTGAGATTCCATGCAAATAAAGCACTTCCATTGTAAAGTGTATTGACCGTACTCAATTTCTGCCAATCGGACGTCGATATTGCAAGGTCTGGTTGGGTAATATCACCTTGAATGCATGTGAGTTTTTCTAAAGAAACTTTTCGTTGAATGAGCCATGTCTCTAGCTCTGCTTGTTGTTTCAGTTTTTGACGTAATAATGCAAAAACCTGATGTCCTTGCTGCAATAACTCAGCAATTAAAAAGCGCCCAATAAAACCTGTCGCGCCTGCAACAAACGCAATTTGTGTCTGCTGCTTATTTAAATCTTTATTTTCCATTGTGAATGACTCATTTTATTCAATGTAGGAATAGGCTAAAGGATGGAGTACACTCAATGGTCAAGATGTTTTTTAAGCAAATAATAAAAAAGGTGATGAAATGTTGATTGGTGAACTTGTAAAACAAACTAACCTCAGTCGAGATACCATTCGCTTTTATGAAAAAATGCAGTTGATTCATTCAATCACCCGCAATAATGGTTATAAAGATTATCCAGAACAAACACTTCAGCAAGTCCAGTTAATTCGTACAGCAAAAAACCTTGGTTTCTCACTCCATGAAATTAAGCAAATCTTAGCAATGACGGCGCAACAAGAAATTCCTGCAGATCAAGTACACAACATCTTCCAAGAGAAACTCGATGTGATTGACGAAAAAATTGCTCAACTTAATCAAATTAAACTGATGCTGAGCCGATTTACTCAAGGAGAGCCTTGTCCGTTAAGAAAAGATTGTCCTATTCCTGAATTAAATTAACTATTTTTCATAAAATTAACTTTTCCATATTGACCATTCTGCCCAGCCTCATGTTTTTTAAATAATTATTTAAAAATGCTCTGATTCTCTCTATCTAAAAATCCAGTCATAAAAAGCATACAAAATAGTGTCATTTTCATGCTTTTTTAGCGGTATATAACATTCTGCAAGATTCAGTTACAGCATCTTGCTTAGTCGAGAAAGGAACATACATATATGAGTCAGACATATAGCAAGGAAGAAAGAACGAGTCGCATCAAAGGCATTGTGGGTGCGGCATCAGGGAATTTAGTGGAATGGTTCGATTTTTATATTTATGCCGTTTTTGCTGCCTATTTTACTCATGCACTCACTGCTCCAGATATGGAGCCAACCACCAAAGCGATTTATGTGTGGGGTGTATTCGCCGCTAGCTTCTTTATGCGCCCAATTGGGAGTTGGTTATTTGGACGAATTGCCGACCGACATGGTCGTAAGAAGTCTATGGTGATCTCTATTTGCTTGATGGCACTCAGTTCATTTCTATTTGCAGCATTACCAACTTATGATCAAGTCGGCATGCTCGCGCCATTCTTATTGCTTATGGTTCGTTTGTTACAAGGTCTATCCGTAGGTGGTGAATATGGTGCCGTTGCAACTTACATGAGTGAACTCGGTTTGAAAGGGCAACGTGGTTTTTTTGCCTCTTTCCAATACGTCACACTGTCAGGCGGTCAGCTACTTGCCAGCTTGCTAGGTGTTATTTTGCTGGGCTTTATGACGGAACAGCAACTGAATGATGGTGGTTGGCGTATTCCATTCGTGATCGGGGGGATTGCAGCACTACTCTCTTTAGCTGCTCGAAGCCGCTTAGAAGAGACCTTATCGCATGAAGATGCTGAACGTGAAGAATCTGGTAGTTTGGTCGCGCTATTAAAGCAACACTGGAAGACATTCCTCTTGGTGGTTGGTTATACCTCAGCAGGTTCACTGACTTTCTACGTTGTGACGGTCTACTCTAAAACCTATCTCACCAATATCGGGATTGAAGGCAAAACCGTTGGCTTTATCATGACTGCGGCATTATTCGTATTTATGATTGCTCAGCCATTCTTTGGTATGTTGTCAGATCGAATTGGTCGTCGTGCGTCGATGTTGTCATTTAGCTTATTGAGCGCAATCTTTATCTATCCTGTCATGGTCATTGGTATGCGCAGTTTTGTTGATTCGCCAGTGATTATTGCCTTGTTACTGATCTTCTTAATGATGCTGCTAAGCTTCTACACGTCTATCAGTGGCTTGGTCAAAGCAGAGATGTTCCCGCCTCATGTCAGAGCCTTGGGCGTCGGATTCTCTTATGCAGTCGGTAATGCCTTGTTTGGCGGTTCAGCACCTTCCGTTGCCTTGTTATTTAAAGATGCAGGCATTGAAAACACTTTCTTTGTTTATGTAATCATCATGCTCATCATCTGTTTCTTCTGTAGTTTGGCGCTGCCGAAAAAACCTGCCTATTTAGAACATGATCACTAAATAAATTCTGCCCTCATCCAAACCACTTTTGTTCGACAAAGGTGGTTTTTTTAATGTCCTACTTTTTCCAGATATGGATTAAGATTGACTAAATGCTTAAAGCCACTCTGAACGACCATTGCTGTACGAGACTGAGGACGTGTAAATGCTTCATGCTGGGTAAATTCGATCATGTGTTGATTAAAGTCTAAACGTGGATATTTTTGAAATAACTGTTGTCTAAACTGGGGCGAAAATTCAAAACCTCGGCTTCCAATCACATCACAACTTGCTGCTTGTTGGAGTAAATGTGCTTCAACGCCATCATCAACAGCCACATAAGGATTCATGTGCATACTAATCGCATCAAACAACTGATAAACACGCGGTATCTGCCAACCTTGCTCAATGGACCAATCCTTAGCAGCATAAGCGCCCTGCCCAGCAAAACAACGACAAGTTTCATGATGTTGATAATGTTGCTCGGTCATGCCTAAATCATGTAATAAACAAGACACCGCCAACAACTCATGATCATGTTTTAAATCATGCATCTTGGCAAAGGCTACTGCGTAGTGCCATGTGCGCAAACAGTGATTTTGTAAGGCGATTGAGCTACAAGATTGCATTTTTTCAATCGCGTGTTTTACATCATTGCTATCAGGCAAATGTAAGTCATCCACACTCAAAAACTGATGTTTTTGCTTAGAGCGACCCGCTAAAGCATACATTTTTATACTTTGTTTGAGCACAGGGAATAGGCTATGACTCAATAGCTGCATCCGATCTTTTAAGGATAAGTCACCTAAAGTCTGTGCCATCCATGCTTGTCTGCCAATGTACATTTTTATCACCTATAAAATTAGAGCAATTACTCTAATTTTAGTTTTTACTGTAAATCGCTTTAGTTGTCAAAATATTAAAGGATCATTCTAGCAATAGACAGCAAGCTCACTTTTCAGCAGATCATTAAGCCAATCAATGAAGTCCTGAAAATATTCTGGACGATATTGACGGTCTGTAAGCAAAATATTGACAGGTAGTTCCGAGCTAGGAACGTGTTCAAATAAGCGCTGTAATCGACCTTGTTGTACATAATTTTTCGCATCAAACTCTGGAATCTGGATAATGCCCAATCCTGCTAAACCCGCTTGAATATAGGCTTCTGTATTTTCAATCAATAAACGATATGGCATTTTGACGCGATGATTTTTAAATACTAATTCGCTCAGCTCTCGATAATGCTTAGCAACATGATAATCAACGGCAAAATGCTGTTGCAGCTCATCAAAATCTTTAGGAATGCCAAACTCAGTCAAATATTGCGGCGCAGCCAATGTCCAAATTTCAGTTTGACAAATCGGCTTGATCAGTAAATATTCATCCTGTACCTGCCCGACTCGAACAACACAATCAAGTTGTTGTTCAATCAAATTGGAAAAATCATCACTGCCATTAATCAGAACTTTCACTTTTGGATAACGTTGATAAAACGCTTTTAAATTAGGAATCAAAACTTGGGTGGCTATACGTTTCGGCATCCCAATGCTAATTTTACCTTCCTGACTGCGTACCTGCGTTTTAAAACGATTGAGCTCTTTTAATTGTGCAACCAAACGCATTGCTTCGTCATAAAACAAACTGCCCTCATGCGTGAGAGCCACCTTACGAGTCGTGCGATAAAACAACAGCACTTCATATTCCTTTTCTAGCACTTGGATCGCATAGGTCACATTGGAACGTGGTAAGCCTAAATGCACTGCAGCTTGTGCAAACGATTGCTTCTCTGCCACCAAACAGAAGATTTTTAAACGATCTACTTTATCCATTTTATTATTCAACTTTTCTGCACAATCAGTTCAATACTAACAACTATTTCAGACAAATAAATTCCATTAGCATCATTTCATACACAACATGATGAGGAAAAATAAATGTCACAACATCATCTCAAAGGCAAAACCGTACTAATCACTGGCGGCGCAAAAAATTTAGGTGGTTTAATTTCACGTAAATTTGCTGAGCAAGGTGCAAACTTATTAATTCATTACAATAGCACTGCAACCCAAGCAGATGCCGAGGAAACATTAAAAGCAGTTCAAGCATTCGGGATCAAAGCGATTTTGGTTCAAGCTGATTTATCCAATATTCAAAATATCGAACAACTTTTTATACGAGCTAAAGCAGAGTTTGGTGGTGTGGATATCGCGATTAATACCGTCGGACGTGTGCTCAAAAAACCATATTTAGATACCACTGAGCAAGAGTTTGATGGAATGAATGACATCAACAATAAAATTGCCTATTTCTTTATCCAATCAGCAGGTCGACATCTCAATCCAAATGGAAAAATTTGTACCATCGTCACCAGTCTATTGGCGGCCTACACAGGACTATACTCAACCTATGAGGGTTTAAAAGCGCCAGTCGAACACTACACTCGTGCCGCATCTAAAGAGTTTGGTGAACGTGGTATTTCAGTCACTGCTGTTGCCCCAGGCCCAATGGATACACCGTTCTTCTATGGGCAAGAAGCACCTGAAGCGGTGGCTTATCATAAATCGGCATCTGCATTAGGCGGATTGACTAAAATTGAAGATATTGAACCATTGGTTCGCTTCTTAGTGACGGATGGATGGTGGATCACAGGACAAACTATTTTTGCCAATGGTGGTTATACCACACGCTAAGAGGTGCAAATTTAAAGCTTGGGTTCATGCCACTCATGACCCAAGTTTCTTTAATTCAACCAAAAAACCAAAGCGTAAAAACATGCCAAACTGAGAATAATCGTCGCTAAGGTATGTCGTACCGTATAAGCAATTCCAATTGTTAAGACTGTGGCAAGAAAATAAGGATTTAGTAATGTCGAACGAAATACGCCTTGCTCATCCATAAAGACAATCGGTGTCGCAATTGCGGTGAGTAAACAAGGTGCTGAATATTGCAATGATTGTTGAAACCACTTCGGTAAACGTAAAGGAATATTCGGTTCAAGCAGAATATAGCGATTCATAAATACCACGAGCGCTAGAATAATCAGAAGAAACCAATTCATGCCGCACGCTCCCGAAGATTCTGCAAACAAGTCGCGGTCAGCATCCCAATGACACCCGCTAAAATTGCCGCACTTTTAATTCCTAGACTCAAAAACACAATCGTAAGTACTACAGACACCATCACGCCAACGAGCGTATTGAGATTCTTAATAAACGGGACTACGATTGCGATAAATGTCGCAACAATCGAAAAATCTAAATGATATTGATCTAAATTTGGTACGGATGCCGCGAGCAATACACCACAAATACTGAATAGTACCCAACACAGATAAAAACAAATACCTGCACCCAATAAATAATAAATATAGTGTTGCTGTTTTTTGATACTGACCGCAAATAGCTCATCTGTGAGTAAAAAACCAAGCATAAGTCGATGCTTCAATGGCTGCTTAGAAATATCATCTCGTAAATACAACGCATATAAATAATGCTGTGTCGTAATCAGAAACACCGAAATAATAATCGTCAACGCAGGTGTACCCACCATCACTAAACCTAGCGTCATCAATTGCGCTGCGCCTGCAAAAACTAATACCGACATACCGATTGCTTGCAGCGTGGTTAGCCCAGCTTGAATCGCCATTGAACCCGCCAATAACCCCCAAGGTAAAACGGCAAAACACAAGGGGAGAATTTTGATCACACCATTGAGAAATGCCTTGGATTGAGACATTGGGGTGTCATCTATGCTTTCAGTTAACATCAAAATCACAATTACTCGTCGAACAGATTATGACTATGCCAAACTTCGATGCATTCGAATTGTATAAAATTGCTGTTTTATTTGAGGTAGGCGATATAACCGCCCGGTGTAATACCGAAAGTTTGACGGAAATGACGACTAAAATGACTTTGATCAGAAAAGCCACACTGTTGCGAGACCTCTGATAAATTTAGTCCTTGCCTCAATAGCTTTTGTGATTTCTGTAAACGTGCTTGGATTAACCATGCATGGGGTGAGAGTCCAACATGCTTTTTAAACTGGCGTAGAAAATGCCACTGACTGAGATTTGCCATTTCCGCAAGTTCAGCCAAAGAAAATTCTTGTTCAGGCATACTTGCCATCAGTTCTTTAATCTTTAATATACGTTGCTTCGCATTACTCAGATTAACAGCCGTTGGACGTACTTGGCTATATTTAGAAACAAGCCATGCTATTGTTGATAAAAATAAAGTTTGTTTGAGCAAAGTATTGCTCGGCTGTTCAAGCAGATCGAACAGCAAACGAAACTGTTGTGCCAAACCTTCATCATGTAAGACCGCTTCTCTAAACCACGGTGCTGTCCCATGAATCGTGGTGAGATCTCGTGTTAACTCATGGAAAACTTCTGGTGTTGGATAAATCGCTCGATAACGCCAACCCGTTTCTACTGCAGAAGATCCTGTATGGACTTCATCGGCATTGACTAAAATAATATCGCCTTGTGGTGCGACATGGTTGCCACCAGTACGGTAAAAGCGTTGTGCGCCCTCTTCAATCACACCAATACAAAAACCTTCATGAACATGGCGAGAGAACTCCTGTTGAAAGTAACTGGCTTTCAACATTTCTAAACCACCGAGTTCTTCAAGGTGTAAATAATCCACTTGTTCTCGAGGTCTACGCGACATCACGACCTCCTAAGGCTAATATGCATCATTGCAGGTTAACGCGATTGCATGAAACTTATAGAATAAAATTGCTGTTCATAGCTTAAGCTATATAAAACAACTTACTATAAATTTATGCTCCAAAAAGTTAAGCAATCTGAGGTAAAAATTATTTTTCAGCTTTTTTTCTTATTAGATTACTAGGTACAATAAGAATAATCTAATTTATATAAGCTATCTTAATATTGTGAGCACTACTGAGAGAGAAATCGCCAAACTTTTTACAAGCAATAGCTTAAGAGCTATTGCTTCTGGTGACGCTTCATCTCTTGAAAAAATAATAAATAACAAAATCTTAAGCTCAAATGTAAATACATCCAGTATCCATGATATATATTCATCTGCATTTGAATTTTTAAGTCAGAATTATCGAAATGAATATGTCTATAAAAATTTCATTGCTCGCAAAATTTTAAGAAGCAAACATTCACTCCAATCATCCGTTTTACTTTCGGAATTCAGGGTAGGTCAGAACAAAGCTGATTTAGTCTTACTAAATGGCTGTTCAACTTGTTACGAAATCAAAACAGAATATGATTCATTAAACAGATTAGAAGACCAGCTACAGTCATATATTCGATTATTTGAAAAAGTTTATGTCGTATGCCCTAGTTCCCTACAAATAGATGTAGAAGCTATCATTCCTCATAGTGTTGGTATTATGGTTTTAACCGACAACAACACTTTACGAACTATAAAAGAAGCTATATCTAATGATATTTTTGATATTAGCCTTATGATGAAATCATTAAGAAAAGAAGAGTATTTAGATATTGCTGAAAATATATATGGGCTAAAAATTGATGTTCCTAACACTCAGGTTTTTGATCTGTGCTTTAAAATTCTAAATAAATCTGATAGAGCTGTTGTCAACAATTTATTTTTAAAAACTTTAAAGAAACACAGAAAGAATAATATTGAAGCAATAAATAATCTCCCCCCCCCTTTGACTAATGCTTTGATAAGCTTTAAATTCAATAAAAATGATATTAAAAACCTAATTAGCTTTTTCTCGGAGAAAGACCTTAATGTATTATCCAATTTTAAGAGGAAAACTTAATGAGCTTTTAGCTATTCGAGAACTATCAGAGCTAGGACTTAAAAACTTTACTCCTGTTATTGAACCTGTAAAAAGTGATATAAAAGCACTATGTAAAACCATTGAAGTTCTAAATAAGAATGGTATTGTACCTTATATAATCATCAACCCGATAGTTGGTGACTTTAAAAAATCACAGACTGAATTTAGTGAACTCATAACTAAAATAGAGAATATCGAGTATACACCACTCTACTCGATCAATGAAAAGACGAATTTATACAATGATTTTTTAGAATTAAATAATTTTGGTTTGTTTATTCAGAAAGGTATTGATAAGGAGCTGATTGATTTTACAAAAATCTCAAGAATTAATTTTATTCAAAATGATAATAGCCCACAAGTTAAAAGACTTATACACAATAAAGTTGTCTATGAGGACTTTTTTAAAAGACAACTAAGAAATGCAGATTATCCTCAAGAATCATCATTCTCAGCCTTACATAGTTATTACCATGAAGAAAATAATATAGGTTTTGGTGATTATACTATTACAGGTGATGATTTTATTGAAGGTGGTGGTCCAGCCTATGTTGTAACAGTTCATGCATCGTATATTGATACTCAAAGATTTGATGAGTTATTCATTCGTCACTATTCCTCAGAAGATGATGGAACACCCACTAACCCTGGCGCTAAATTTAAGGAAGCATTAACGAAACTTATTTCTGATTTCCAATCAAAAAAAATCCTTTTCGAAGAAACCAAAGGACTACAAGAGTTCATGTTTTTATACAAAATAGGACATTTCCCAGGGTTAGGGCAAGTTAAAAAAAATTCAATAATGCACCATATTGAAACAATAAATATATATTTAGAATCAAAGGATTAAGGCTAATGGTTCGAAAATGTTGTAGTAACTGTTTTTCAGATAAAGCTTTAAAATTAAAAATTAACTCAATAGGTAGAATTTCACGTTGTCATTATTGCGGAACAAATGATGCAAGTACTATAAATATAGATCAATTGTATATGCTAATCTCACCTCTTATTGAAGTGATTGATAGCATATTTGAAAAAGATACAGATGGTTATAGTTTATTCAATATCCTATCAAGTGAATTCAAATTATTTACTAGTAACGTTCAAGAGCAAATAATTGAAGATGCACTACAAAATAGGCGAGAGTTAATTAACAAAAAATATAAAAACTTTCCAACTAATACTCAGAATGAATGGGAAGCGTTTAAATATGAACTAAAACACAATAATCGTTTCTTCCCACAAATTGAGATATACAGAGATGCTTTTCTTGAAACTGGAAACCTATTTGAGAAATTTACAGAGGTAATTGAGCAACTAAATTATGAAATTACTACTTCTGATACACTTTTTCGTGCTCGAATATCGGATAATATTCTTAAACATCAAGAAATGAACAAACCTCCTTTAGAGAAAGTGACTATAGGTAGAGCTAATCCGGATGGTATTTCTTATTTATATACAGCTCAGTTAATTGAAACTGCATTAACAGAGGTTCGTCCAAGTAACGGGCAAACTGTTTATATTGCTTGTTTAAAAGTCAAACAAGATATTAACGTTATTAATTTATGTGATCCCAAAAAAGATATTTCATTCATATCTTTAAGCTCTACAGATGATTTTCATAAGATTATGAAATTAGTTAATTTATTAGATCAATTCGCCAAAGAGTTATCTTTACCTGTTTTGCCTAATCGTTCACATCTCGATTATATACCAACTCAATTCATTACTGAGTTTTTTAAAAATTTAGGTGGGATTGATGGATTAATGTTTAATAGCTCTTTTGGAAACGGTTACAACTTAGTCATATTTGATCAAGACAAAATAGACATTCCAATTGATATACCTCTGAAACAATTGAGAATTATGGGTATACAACCTGATTATACTGAATTATAAAATAAAAATAGTATCACTTAAAATAAAAGCCTCCGAAGAGGCTTTTATTTATTTGATCAGTTACTTAGAACCTTTAATCCCTGCTTGTAATAACAAAGCGCCTAAACCACCGATTTTTTGCTCTTGCGGTTTTTCAGTTTTTGGCTTGTTATTTTGTGGACGCTTAAAGTCGCCCTCTTTACGTGGTGGGCGTTGACCTTGTGGTTTACGCTCAGTACGGTCTTGCTGTGGACGTTGTTGACGCGGTGCTTTTGCTGGAGCAGCACCTTCAGCACGCATACTAAGGTTCACACGGTTACGTTCCACATCGACCTGCATCACACGTACTTTTACGATTTGACCTGGTTTTACCACTTTATGTGGATCTGAGACAAACTCGTTTGCAAGTTCAGAGATATGCACAAGACCATCTTGATGTACACCCACGTCAACGAATGCACCAAAGTTCGTCACATTGGTTACGACACCTTCAAGCTGCATACCTTCAGTCAATTGCGCAACTTCAGTAATGTCTTCACGGAACTTCGCAGTACGGAACTCAGGACGTGGATCACGACCTGGTTTTTCCAATTCTGCTAAAACGTCTTGAATCGTCGGTAAACCAAATTTGTCATCAACAAACTCATCTGCTTTAACCTGACGAATAATCTCGGTATTGCCAATAATGTCTTTAACCGTAGTTGCTTTAGCTGCAACGATTTTTTCTACCAGACCATAACTTTCAGGGTGAACAGCTGATGCATCTAATGGTTCAGAACCATCTTGAACACGTAAGAAACCTGCCGATTGTTCAAAAGTACGCTCACCTAAACGTGGCACTTTCTTCAATGATTGACGGTTATCAAAACGACCATTTTCTTTACGGTATTCAACGATCTGCTGTGCGATTGATTTATTTAAACCAGCGATATAAGCCAAAATCGCAGGTGAAGCGGTATTCACATCCACACCAACAGCATTCACACAGTCTTCAACTACTGCATCCAAAGTTTTTGCTAGACCGGTCTGGTTTACATCGTGTTGATACTGACCAACACCAATTGATTTTGGATCAATTTTAACGAGTTCAGCCAATGGATCTTGTAAACGACGTGCAATCGAAACTGCACCACGAATCGATACATCAAGATCAGGAAGCTCTTGCGCAGCAAGCTCACTCGCCGAATAAACCGATGCGCCTGCTTCGCTGACAGTTACACGCGTCAATTGCAGATCCGTATTCGCAGCCATCATTTCAGCAACAACGGCTTCAGTTTCACGACTCGCAGTACCATTACCAATCGCAATAAGTTCCACGTGGAACTCTCGGCATAAACGCGCGAGTTCAGCAATCGAGCCTTCTTTATCTTCTTTTGGTGCAAATGGATAAATCGTGCTATGTGCCAACACATCACCCGCATCATTTACAACAGCGAGTTTCACGCCTGTACGAATACCAGGGTCAACACCTAGGGTTGTACGACCACCCGCAGGTGCAGAAAGTAATAAATGACGTAAATTTTCCGCAAAAACATCCATTGCTTCTGCTTCAGCGGCCAAGCGCTTATCCGTCAACAATGAATGCTCAATCTGAGGACGAACCTTACCTAACCAAAATAATTTTGCAGTTTGTTTTAAATAATCTTGGCGGCTTTGTGGTTGAATTTGCTCAAGATTATATTCGACTTCAATACGAGCCAATGGAGCTTCATCTTCGCCATCTACTTTTAAACCAAGTACATTTTCTTGACGACCACGTAACATTGCCAATAAGCGATGAGAAGGAACTTTATTCAGATTTTCTGAGAATTCGAAATAATCACGGAACTTCTTGCCGACTTCTTTCTTTTCATCAGAAGCAACTGCACTTTTTAGAACAGCAGTTTTTGCAAAAGTTTGTTTTAATTCAGTGGTTAAGGCAATATTTTGCGCCCAATCATCGATCAAAATATGTTGTATTGCATCCAATTGACTCTCAACATCTGGATAATCTTCGTGGCTAAAACCAGCCAAAGCTTCTGTTGGATCAACTTGTTCTGCAATCATCTTTTCAGCAATTGGACCCAAGCCCGCTTCTTTTGCTTTAAATGATTTACTCGTACGTTTAGGACGATACGGTGCGTAAATTTCTTCTAATGCATTTTTAGTTTCTGCTGCATTTACACGCGCCAATAAGTCATCGCTTAATTTATCTTGTTCTGTTAAAGATTGGATCACTTTCTCACGACGCTCGTATAAATCACGTAAATAAGCTAAACGTGTATCGAGTTGACGTAATTGAGTATCGTCTAAGCCTTGCGTGACCTCTTTACGGTAACGTGCGATAAAAGGAACACTAGCGCCTTCATCAATTAAACGAATAGCAGCTTCTACTTGGTTTGGACGTACGGCAAGTTCATTTGCCAACTGCTGAACTAAGTCAGTCATCGTGATTGATTCCACAAGGGTTAAGTCTAAAAGCACTGATTATAAAGTCCACGGCTATAAAATCCACCATTGTTTTTTTGAATATTTTGCGAGTATTTTTTGCAAATTGATGAATGTTTCTAAAATATCGACATTTTTTGCTCTAAATATTGAAAAATAGATTGTTTGTCATAATTTTACCTGTATATATTTGGTATCTATCTCTTGATTTTATTGGCAATATTTGTTGCTTTATAACATAGCCAAACCTGTGCAATGAATCGTATACTCCCAAGCATTGCATAATGACGATGACAATAAACGATAAAGGAGCACATCATGAGTTTAGTTGTACCTGCTGAATCGACGGAAACCGTACACCATGAGACAGATCGTGTCGAACGCATTTTAGTGGTCGATGACGATGTGCGTTTGCGTACGCTTTTACAACGTTTCCTAGAAGATAAAGGTTTCGTCGTAAAAACTGCTCATGATGCAACACAGATGGATCGTTTATTACAACGTGAGTTGTTCTCGCTGATCGTCCTCGACTTCATGCTCCCTGTAGAAGATGGTTTAAGTATCTGTCGTCGTTTGCGTCAATCAAATATTGATACCCCGATTATTATGCTAACTGCACGTGGTAGTGACTCTGACCGTATTGCGGGTCTTGAGGCAGGTGCAGATGACTATTTACCAAAACCATTTAACCCAAATGAATTGTTAGCGCGTATTCGTGCCGTATTACGTCGCCAAGTACGTGAAGTACCGGGCGCACCAAGTCAACAAGTTGAAGTGGTCAGCTTTGGTCCTTGGGCATTAGACCTTTCTACTCGTACTTTAACGCGGGAAGGTCAAGTAGTTACACTTACGACGGGCGAATTTGCTGTATTAAAAGCGCTTGTGCAGCATCCACGTGAGCCATTAACTCGCGACAAACTGATGAACTTGGCACGTGGCCGTGAATGGGGCGCAATGGAGCGTTCAATTGACGTTCAAGTTTCTCGTTTACGTCGTCTGATTGAAGACAACCCTGCCCGTGCGCGTTACATCCAAACTGTTTGGGGTGTAGGTTACGTTTTTGTTCCAGATGGCGCGGAATAACATCAGGAATCTAAACCTTGAAACTTGAACCAATTGATCCACAAGCATTTACAGATTTTGTTTCGTATTCTGAAAGACCACGAACAAAGTGGGAACGTTTTTTAGATAAAATCAAACCACGATCCGCCGCAATGCGTACCACGATTTTGGTACTCTTTATGGTGTTTTTCAGCCTCTTTATGTCATTGTGGTTCTTTTGGCGAACACTTTATTTACCTGAATTACAGCAACACGCTCGCTACCTCGCGATTGAGTTAGAACTAGTCAACAATCCTGATATTCGTATTTTGCATCGTGACACAGAAGTCGATGTTGATACGTGGCTTAAAAATAGAATTGGGATTGAGTACATTACTGATCCCAAAGAATTTCCAAAAGTCGAAGATAAATTTTTAGCTGAGTTATTTACCAACCAAATCGAAAAAAAATTGGCGAAAGAACTTGGTGTTGATAATGCTGACAATGTGACAGTTTATTTCAAATTTAAACCAATCCCTCGTATCTGGATTCAAACACCAGAAATGAATGGCAATTGGGTTCGAGAACCCTTAAAAACTTACACCAACTATAGTGTTGAGTTGATCGCAACATGGCTATTTGGTGTACCCATTTTATCTTCAATTATTATTTTAATTTTGGTTCGTCAAATGAATCGACCACTGCGTCGATTACAGAATGCAGCCAACAATTATAGTAAAACAGGTAAAGCCCCTTACCTCGATACCAATCATGGTCCTTTAGAAATCCGTCAAGTGAACCAAGCGTTTAACCATATGGTGTATACATTGGAACAGATAGAGCGTGATCGCCAAATTATGTTGGCTGGGATTTCTCATGATTTACGTACACCATTAACTCGAATTCGATTAACTGCGGAAATGCTTCCAGATGAGTTTCTACGTGAAGGCTTGGTATACGATGTCGATGATATGGATGCGATTCTGAACCAATTCATTTCATACATGCGGGATGGTTCGGATGAGGAATTAACCGATACCAATATCAATACTTTATTACAAGAATTAGTAATCCAGTTTAAGCCGCTCGACATTCGCTTTGAGATGCAAGAATTACCGATTATTCCTGCACGTAGCTTGTCTCTAAAACGCTTAATTGCCAATTTGATTAACAATGCCAAGCGTTATGGTGCTGAACCGATTGAATTGTCAGCCAGTTATGTTGATGAACATATTTTAATTACTGTGGCAGATCATGGTGAAGGTATTCCACCTGATCAAGTTGAAGAGCTGATGCAACCCTTTGTTCGAGGCAATTCTGCACGAACAGTCCAAGGAAGCGGTTTAGGCTTAGCGATCGTAAAACGCATCGTGGATATTCATCAAGGACAAATCAATATTCGTAATCGTGAACAAGGTGGTTTAGAAGTGGTCATCTCACTTCCGATCTCAACTCAAGAGCCTGAAGAAAACCCAAGCAATACGATTGGCAAGATTAAACAAACACTTACAGGGCATTTTTAAACTGATTTTTGCTCATTAAAAATGCCACTTATTTCTAGTCAAAAATCATCTTCTATTTCACATATTAGACCTTAGCAGTAGTCCAATTCACTTTTGCACTTTTAGCGCTAAAATCCATATCTAATGAAAAAGCAATATTGAGAATGGATGATGTCTTTAAGTCGTATTCGCCTTGCATCTCTTCACGACAAAGTGATGAGTGCTGAGCAGGCAGCTCGCTTTATTGAAAATGATATGACGGTTGGTATGAGTGGCTTTACACGTGCAGGGGAAGCAAAAGCAGTCCCTCAAGCACTGGTTGAACAAGCTAAAAAAAATCCGTTAAAAATCACGTTAATTACGGGCGCTAGCCTTGGAAACGACTTAGACAAACAACTGACTGAAGCAGGTGTTCTTGCGCGTCGTATGCCATTCCAAGTTGACAACACTTTACGTCGTGCAATTAACAATGGCGAAGTGATGTTCATTGACCAACATTTATCTGAAACTGTTGAACAAATGCGTAACCAGCAGCTCAAGCGTCCTGATGTAGCCGTGATTGAGGCTGTTGCGATCACAGAAGAAGGTCATATTGTTCCAACAACATCTGTAGGGAACTCTGCGAGCTTCGCGATCTTCGCTGAAAAAGTGATTGTAGAAATCAATACTTCTTTAAGTGAAAACTTCGAAGGTTTGCATGATATTTACATCCCAACTTACCGTCCAACACGTACACCTGTACCTTTGACGAAAGTTGATGATCGTATTGGTTCAACTGCAATTCAAATTGATCCGGCGAAAATCGTTGGTATCGTGTTTAACAACACAGCGGACTCGCCATCGACTGTGACTGCACCTGATGCTGAGACTCAAGGTATCGCAAATCACCTCATTGCTTTCTTTGAAAAAGAAGTTGCTGCAGGTCGTTTGGCGAAAAACTTAGGTCCTTTACAAGCAGGTATTGGTTCGATTGCCAATGCCGTATTAACAGGTTTAAAAGATTCTAATTTTGAAGATCTAGTCATGTATTCTGAAGTACTTCAAGACTGTACTTTTGAATTAATTGATGCAGGTAAAATGAAGTTTGCCTCTGGTAGTTCTATTACGTTATCAGCACAATGTGGCGAACGCGTTTTTGGAAATCTCGAAAAATACAAAGACAAATTGGTGTTACGCCCTCAAGAAATTTCCAATCACCCTGAACTTGTTCGTCGTTTAGGAATCATCGGTATCAACACTGCCCTTGAGTTTGATATCTACGGCAACGTGAACTCAACGCATGTGTGTGGCACGAAGATGATGAATGGTATTGGTGGTTCAGGTGATTTTGCTCGTAATGCGCATTTAGCCATCTTCGTGACCAAATCAATTGCCAAAGGTGGTGACATTTCTTCAAT
>NZ_DJLC01000037.1:0-4851 GCF_002434875.1 Acinetobacter sp. UBA6526
CTGCCTTTGGTGGCGTAAAAGGTCGTACGCAACTTCCAGGAATGGTTGAGGATGCCATGAAAGGTAAAATTCAATTAGAACCATTTGTGACACATACGATGGGCTTGGACCAGATCAATGAAGCCTTTGATCTAATGCATGAAGGTAAGTCAATTCGTACTGTAATTCATTACGAATAATTCCGTCAGACCTTATAGTTTTCCATGCATGTGCATCATGAATGACATGCATGGAATCCTCTAAAACGGCACATTATCTGTAAAACCGATCTATCTGTGTAGGCATCGTGAATAGGTTCAACAAACCTGCCTACATTTTAAATCTTAATCACTATTCTCTGTGGAGAATGTCAGACTCTTTGTTTACTCGATTTCTCATGAAGTCTTGCTCAACATAGGTAATTGATTATGGAAATAATTGAGAAACATGCTTCTTTTGGTGGATCGCAAGAAGTGTATCGCCATCAGTCAACAGCATTAAACTGTTCAATGAAATTCTCAATATATCTGCCACCTCATGACAAAGATGAGCGGTTGCCAGTTTTATATTGGTTATCAGGACTGACTTGCAACGAACATAACTTTATTACTAAAGCCGGAGCACAAAAGTATGCGGCTGAACATAAAGTCATTATTGTTGCACCAGATACCAGCCCACGTGGAGAAGATGTACCAGATCATGCAGATTATGATTTAGGCCAAGGCGCAGGATTCTATGTGAATGCAACACAAGCACCCTGGTCACAGCATTTCAAAATGTATGATTATATTGTGGAAGAGCTCAGAAATCTGATTGACCTAAATTTTCCGACCAATCAAGTCCAAAGTATTATGGGTCATAGCATGGGTGGTCATGGTGCATTAGTCATTGGGTTAAAAAATCCTGAGCTGTATAAAAGTATTTCTGCTTTTGCACCAATTGTTGCACCTAGCCAAGTACCTTGGGGGAAAAAGGCTTTTACACACTACCTAGGTGAAAACGAAACTTTATGGAAAAGCTATGATGCGATTGAATTAATCAAAAACGCTGAAGTTCATTTACCTATTTTAGTCGATCAGGGAACAGCTGATGATTTTCTTGAAGAACAGTTAAGACCTAAGCTTTTTAGTGATATTTGTTTGGAACAAGAATATCCTCTGACACTTAACCTAAGAGAAGGGTATGACCATAGCTATTACTTCATTGCGAGCTTTATAGAGAAACATATAGAGTTTCACAGCAAATTCCTAGCTAAATAACTTTCATAGTTATAAGGATGTACAATGTTGTTCTTGAATGCTTCTTGAGCAATATTTTTTGATTCAAATGTTAATGATATTAACTTGAATAAATTCATAGCATTATGCCGAAATAAACATCCAAATTTTGGCTCTGCTATGGAAAATTGTTTTTAACCTTTGTACAACAAAACTTTCTGACATGCATACATTAGTAATGTCAGAATGAGTTTGAATTTTAATCAATTGTGGAGTTTTAGTCATGCTTAAAACAGCTTTATATGTCCGTCTTGAAGCTAAACCAGGTAAAGAAGACGAAGTGGAAGCTTTCCTTAAAGGCGGTTTACCAATTGTAATGGAAGAACCTGCGACAGTTGCGTGGTTTGGCCTACGTCTTGGACCTACAACATTTGGTATTTTTGATGCATTCCCTGATGAGGAAGGTCGCCAAGCACATTTATCTGGCAAGGTTGCAGCTGCGTTGATGGCTCAGGCCGAAGAGCTATTTTCAGAGCCACCATCTATTGAAAAAGTAGATATTTTGGCGAGTAAACTACCAGGTTGAACCGACGCTTAAATGTATAAATGTGCTGCCTGAAATTTTGAATGAAAGGCAGCACTTCAACCCTGTGAGGTTTGTCAGAGGCTTTTTATTCAAGTTGGGCTACTTTATTTAATGGCTTAATCTCATCATTTACATGAGTCAATATCCAAAACAGGGTAAATAAACGAATGCAACTATTTACACGCTTTATATTGAACCAATCTATCTAATTTACTGTCGCATTTGTACATCTGCTAAACCGTGCCAATCTGCTTTTAAAAAATTTAATCATTTCTATTTTGTATGACCCATTCACTGTTTTAGCCAATGCGTTCACGACCATGTCAGTAGTCATGCGTGTTGATACCTTCCATTCAACAATCGCTCGTGAAAATACATCAATAATAAAAGTGGTATAGAACAAGCCTGAATTTGTTTAACCATCACTAAAGTCGCCAAGCTGAAATAATTTTTTATAAAAAAATAGACGACTGGTCTATTTTTATGTATAGTTATCACATGGTGCAGTCAAAAGCCGCAGTGTTGTCCAATTTTTTAAAGTTTATTTGATGAATAACGGTGGTTTTTCAAATCAATTAGCTGATCATCCTAGGATAAAAATATGCTGAATTTTAACTTTTATAATCCGACCCGCATTATTTTTGGTGACGATACAATAGCTAAAATCAATGACTATGTGCCTACAGAAGCAAAAGTATTAATGTTGTTTGGCGGTGAAAGTGCACGTAAGAATGGTACTTTAGCTGAGGTGCGTGAAGCATTAGGTGCAAGAGAAATTCATGAATTTGGCGGAATTGAGCCGAATCCGAGTTATGAAACCCTCATGAAAGCTGTAGAGCTGATTCGTGAACAAAAGATTGATTTTTTGATGGCTGTCGGTGGTGGATCGGTAATTGATGGTACTAAATTTATTGCAGCAGCAGTCAATTATACAGGGGATACATGGGAGATTTTAGAAACCCATGGTACTAAAATTACTCAAGCTTTGCCCTTTGCGAGTGTACTCACCCTTCCGGCAACTGGTTCAGAAATGAATAGCGGTGGGGTAGTCACCAGAAAATCGACCCAAGCCAAATTGTCATTTAGCAGTCCCCATGTTTTTCCGCAATTTTCCGTACTGGATCCGAATAAAACTTTTAGCTTGCCGACGCGCCAGTTAGCAAATGGCGTGGTCGATGCTTTTGTTCATGTCATGGAACAATACTTAACTTACCCTGTCAATGCACAAGTACAAGATCGCTTTGCCGAAGGTCTATTGCAAACTCTGATTGAGATTGGACCGAAAATCTTGGACGATTCAGCAGATTATGACATGCGTGCGAATTTGATGTGGACTGCTAGCATGGCACTGAACGGGCTAATTGGGGCTGGTGTACCACAAGATTGGTCAACCCATATGATTGGACATGAGCTCACGGCTTTACATGGTATTGATCATGCTCGTACCTTGGCCATTGTGTTGCCGGCCAATCTCCAAGTGCGTCGTCAAGAGAAGCGAGAAAAATTACTACAGTATGCAGCTCGTATCTGGCAGATTGTCGAAGGTAATGAAGAACAACGTATTGATACAGCTATTGCTCGTACACGAGCCTTCTTTGAGCAACTTGGATTGCCGACTCGTCTTAGCGATTATGGACTGGGGGAGACAGATATTGAGATCATCATTACGCAACTTAAATCACACAATCTTACACAGCTAGGCGAACATAAAACTGTTTCATTAGAGATCAGTCGCCAAATTCTCGAGACGAGTATCTAAATAAGCGTATCTGTCATGGTCACGCTACAGGACAAGTGATCATGCAACAATGCTCCTCAATCATGAAAAATATCGGAGAAATAACATGAAAATTTTAATCGTTTTAACCTCACACGATCAACTTGGCAATACTGGTAAGAAAACAGGTTTCTGGTTAGAAGAACTTGCTGCACCGTATTACACCTTTATCGACTCTGGTGCTGAAGTTACGCTGGCGTCGCCTCAAGGTGGGCAGCCACCACTAGATCCGAAAAGTAATTTAGCAGAAGCACAAACTGAAACCACTCATCGTTTTGAAGCTGATCCAACTGCAATGCAAGCATTGGCACAGACGCATAAACTTAGCGAAATCTCTGTAGCTGATTATGATGCAGTGTTTTATCCAGGTGGGCATGGCCCATTGTGGGATTTAGCAGAAGATCCGATTTCAATTTCTCTGATTGAACAGGCGATTCAGTCTGGCAAACCTGTTGCAGCAGTGTGTCATGCCCCAGGTGTTCTTCGTCATGTGAAAGCCAGTAATGGAGCGCCTTTAGTTAGCGGTAAATTAGTGACTGGTTTCACCAATACTGAGGAGGCCGCCGTAGGTTTGACTGAAATTGTACCATTTTTAGTTGAAGACATGCTTAAAGAAAACGGTGGTCATTATTCTAAAGTAGATGATTGGCAAGTACATGTTCAAGTAGATGGCTTGCTGGTTACTGGACAAAATCCAGCATCTTCTGCTGCAACTGCCTCAGCATTACTTCAATTGTTGAAATAAAGAGTAGCGAGTGCCTGTTGTGGTGCTTAGTAGTGAATAAAACTTCTGACTCTGAGCAACTGTCGCAATAAGCAAAATAACCCTCATTTAATGGTGAAGGGCCTGAGTGAATAGCTTTCCTTCCTTTGTTTTTCTATATACAGGAAGGAAGCCCCTTTAATTTTTATGAATCTTCACTTTTTAATAGAAATTTAGTTGCTCTCAGAGCTTGATGTAATGGTGTTTTATCTTTTTGCAACTTACTCAGTAATGCTGCACCTAACCACATTTGGTAAAGTACTTGTGCCAACGTCGAGGCCTCAGTATTTGCTTGAATAGACTGATCCTGTTTTCCCAAATCAATTAAACCAGCAATACGTTGGATTACATCATCCACGCCAGCGGACATAATGGAGCGCATATCTTCAGATAGATCGGCAACTTCTGCGGCAAGTTTCACAATTAAACAGCTATCCGCCCAACCACACTGTGTTTCAGGATCTTCTATCCATAAATTAAAATACTCAATCAGCTTTTGATAAGGGGATTTATCACTACGCCATACATC